>NZ_JAIHAO010000052.1:0-12552 GCF_020054765.1 Caloramator sp.
AGTAGATGTAATAGGACAATCAGGAAGCTTTTATAAGACTAATAGAGGGTATATCCATAGTGGATATACAAGGAGAGTACAGACAACATCAAAAAACAACATAAATAGAGGAAAAATTTTTACATCTTTTAAAGTAGAGGTAACAGCAAGAAAACTAAATATAAGAAGTGGGCCTTCAACAAAGTATAGGGTTGTAGGGTACTATAAAAAGGGGCAAGTAGTAGATGTAATAGGACAATCAGGAAATTATTTTAAAACAAGCAGAGGATATATCCATAGTGGGTATACTAAAAAACTTTTAAATTTGACTAAAGGACCTAATGAAGGTAAGTACATTGTTATAAAGGAAGATACTCCTATTTTAAAAGGCATAGATGGAGTGCAGGATGAAAGATATGCAGTTAAGGGAAAGACATATAAAATTCTTGAAGATAGGGGCACATATTATAAGATAAGGCAAGGTGCTATAGAGGGGTATATTTTAGCACAAAATGCACAGATTATAAATTACACGCCAAAGGAAAAAATAACGCTTGCTTGGCATTATGTTCATAGTAAATCTGTAAATGAAAGGTACTATAAATCATCATATTCAGAAAGCAAATATATTACTAAAAATTCAGCAAGTATAGGGCTTGATGTAGTATCCCCTACCTGGTTTGATATTATAGGTTCTGCATCTAATTTAAACAGTATAAATGTTTTAGATAAGGCAGATTCTGAATATGTAAAAATAGCCCACAGAAATGGATATGAAGTTTGGGCACTGCTTGCAGAGTTTGATGCAGATAGAGCCTATGCGATGTTTACCAATAAAAGCGTTATGGATAGGGTTATAAATCAAGTTGTAGGTTATGCAGAAAAATATAATTTAGATGGCATAAACATAGATTTTGAGGGACTTGGGCTAAAAAACAAAGAGGGACTTATCACGTTTACAAGGGAACTTACAAATAGACTAAAGGCTAAAAATCCTCTAATTAAGGTTTCTGTTGATGTAACAAAGCCATCAACATCAGATAAATGGTCAAGATTCTATGATAGAAAGGCACTATCTGATATAGTCGATTATATGATGTTTATGGCTTATGATGAACATTATAAAGGTTCACTAGTCGCAGGTTCTGTTGGTTCACTTCCTTGGGTTGAACAGGGAATAAATGAAATACTTGCCCTTGAAGTTCCAAAGGACAAGCTTATTCTTGGAGTGCCATTTTATTTAAGAGATTTTAAAGTGGCACAAAACACTAATCAAGCATTTGATTCAAATGTTTTAAAGATGCAGCAGGCGGAATATATTATAAAACAATATGGTGGTAATATCTACTTTGATAACAATGCAAAACAGGATGTTGGAGAATATTTTGATAAGGATGGCAATAGGCATCTTGTTTGGCTTGAAAATGCAAAATCAATGGGGTATAGACTTGATCTTATAAATAAATATGATTTGAAGGGAATGTCGGCTTGGCAATTAAATTTTGAAACCGACGATATATGGGATGTGGTAAAGGAGAAGCTGAAGCGATAATGCTTTAGCTTCTTTAATTTGTAAAAATTCTTGAATTTGAATCTTTCTTAAACAAAATATATCGTATATAATAAAAGAAATAATAAAAAAGGTGATGGTATGGAAATAATATGCCTTATTGGGAAAAGTGGAACAGGAAAGAGCTATAGAGCAATGCAGGTTGCAAGCTTATATAATATAGATTGTATTATTGATGATGGGTTATTGATATATAAAGGAAGAGTTGTTGCAGGAGTGTCTGCAAAAAAAGAAAAAACAAAAATGGCCGCAGTCAAAAGGGCCATATTTTATGAGGATGAACATAGAAGACAAGTAAAGGAAAAATTAAATGAACTTAATATAGATAGAATTTTGATTCTTGCAACATCTTTAAATATGGTTGAGCATATAACTGAAGCACTAAATTTACCTAATAAATATGAAGTTATAAATATAGAAGATATTTCAACTAAAGAGGAGATTGAAACTGCAAGAAGGCAGAGGCTAAAGGAAGGAAAGCACGTAATACCTGTCCCTGTATTTGAGATTAAAAGGAGTTTTTCGGGTTATTTTATAGATTCTATAAAAAACATAATAGTTAGGGATAATAAGAAGCAAAATGTAGAAAAAACTATAGTAAGGCCAACCTTTAGCTATCTTGGTAAGTTTACAGTATCGGAAACAGTTATAAAAAATATAATTTCCTATATAGTTGAAAGGGAAACAGATGCCTTAAAGGTTGACACTATTAAGTTAGATAATAGGGAAGAAGGAATTGAAGTTGCAATATATGTAACTGTAAAGGGACTGTGTACTCTCAATAAGCTTGCGGAAACTGTAATAAAAAAGATAAAGGAAGAATTTGAACATATAACAGGAATAAATATTATAAATATAAGATTTATATATAAGGATTTGAAGCTTAGGTAGGTGTTTTTTATTATGTACAAATTTGAAGAATACGATGAAGGAATAGTTATAAAAGATACACAAGACTTTAATATCAAACATATATTTGATTGTGGTCAGTGTTTTAGGTGGAATGAACAAGAGGATGGAAGCTATGTTGGAGTAGCCTATGGCAGGGCAGTAAGGATTTTTCAAAGGGGTAAAGATATATATATAAAGGGTGGAAGAATAGAAGATAAAAAATTATGGGAATATTATTTTGATTTAAAAAGAGACTATGGATACATTAAAAGCGAGCTCTCAAGAGATGAGATACTTAAAGAAGCAATTAAGTATGGAGAGGGTATTAGAATTTTAAATCAGGATATGTTTGAAATAGTTGTATCCTTTATAATATCAGCCAACAACAGAATACCAATGATTAAAAGAGCAGTTGAAAACATATCAAGAAGATATGGAAAAGAAATTGAATTTGAGGGCAAAATATATTATTCTTTTCCAACCCCAGATAGTTTAAAAAGAGCAAACATAAAAGAATTGGAGGAGTGTGGGGTTGGTTTTAGAGCACCTTATATAGTAGATACTGTTTCAAAGATATATAAGGGAGAAGTTGATTTAAATATCATAAAGGAACTTGATACTGATGAAGCCTTTAGAGAGCTTACTAATCTTAAGGGAATAGGGCCAAAGGTTGCAGATTGTATTTTGCTTTTTTCTATGCAAAAGTATGATGCCTTTCCAGTTGATGTATGGGTTAAAAGAGTTATGCAGCACTTTTATCTTGCACCAGATGTTAGTTTAAATAAAATACGTCAATTTGGAAGGGATAAATTTAAATTTTATGCTGGCTTTGCGCAGCAGTATTTATTTTATTATGCAAGAGAATTTAAAGGTAAGGATGCGTTTTAAGGAGGGGGACAATGCAAAATAAGAAGTACTATGTAGTAGAGGCAGGAGTTTTACCTGAAGTATTTATTAAAGTTATGGAGGTAAAAAAGCTTTTAAATCAAGGAAAGTACAACAGAGTAAATGATGCAGTTAAAGAAGTAGGAATAAGTAGAAGTACCTACTATAAGTATAAGGACAGCATATTTGAGTTTTACGAAAACAAAACTCAAATACTTACACTTGCAATGATACTTGATCATATATCAGGTGTTCTTTCAAAAATATTAGATGTTGTTGCAAAGGCAAATGGTAACATACTTACTATAAACCAAAGCATACCTCAAGAGGATTTTGCAATGGTTTCAATGTCCATAGACACAATAGCTCTAAACCAAAATCCAGATGAATTAATTGACATCATTAAGAACCTGCCAGGAGTTAGAAAGATTCAGATTATAAAGTGATGAAATACATAAACAAGATTAGTCCCATAAGGAGTTTTTAGGTTTTTAACTTATATTAAAGACATGGCCTAAAAACTTTAAGGGACTTTTTTATTAAAATCAGTTGTAAATATATGAGTTATAAATGCATAACTTTATAATACTTGGCAATAATATTAGGTGTGTATGAATTGGATAATATTAAAATAAAAAGAAAAAATGCAAATTCAAGTGAAATAAGTAGATAATTAAACTAAAATTACGATAATATGGAATACATAAAGATTTAGCTAATATTTACAGAGTTGATTATAAAATAAAAAATATTTAATATTATAAGTGTGATTAGCACTCGAACATAGTGAGTGCTAACAAACAAAGATAATAAAAAATTTACATAAAAATATAGTCTAAGGAGGGGTTAGAATGAATCTTAGACCACTTGGTGACAGAGTAGTTATTAAAAAGATTGAAGCTGAAGAGACAACTAAGAGCGGAATTGTTCTACCAGGTTCAGCAAAGGAAAAGCCACAAATGGCAGAAGTTATTGCAGTAGGACCAGGGGGATATGTTGACGGAAAAGAAGTAAAGATGGAAGTAAAGGTTGGAGATAAGGTAATATTCTCAAAATATGCAGGAAATGAAGTTAAGATTGATGGTGTTGAGTACACAATCCTAAGACAAGATGATATCCTTGCAATAGTAGAATAATTTTAAAGGGGGTAGAGAAATATGGCAAAGGAAATAATGTTCGGTGAAGAAGCAAGACGTGCAATGCAAAGAGGTGTTGATAAGCTTGCTAACACTGTTAAAATAACACTTGGACCAAAGGGAAGAAACGTTGTACTTGATAAGAAGTTTGGTGCACCACTTATAACTAACGATGGTGTATCAATAGCAAGAGAAATAGAATTAGAAGATCCATATGAAAATATGGGTGCTCAACTTGTTAAGGAAGTTGCAACTAAGACAAATGATGTTGCAGGTGATGGTACTACAACTGCAACACTACTTGCACAAGCTATAATAAGAGAAGGATTAAAGAACGTTACAGCTGGTGCAAATCCAATGCTAGTTAGAACTGGTATTAAGAAGGCTGTTGACGTTGCTGTTGATGAAATAAAGAAGATATCAAAGCAAGTTAACGGTAAGGAAGATATAGCAAGAGTTGCATCAATATCAGCTGCTGACGAAGAAATAGGTCAACTTATAGCTGATGCTATGGAAAAGGTAGGTAACGAAGGGGTTATCACAGTAGAAGAATCAAAGACAATGGGAACAGAACTTGAAGTTGTTGAAGGAATGCAATTTGATAGAGGATACATCAGCCCATATATGGTAACTGATGCTGAAAAGATGGAAGCTGTTTTAGATGACCCATTCATATTAATAACAGACAAGAAGATATCAAATATCCAAGACATTCTTCCAGTTCTTGAACAAATCGTTCAACAAGGAAGAAAGCTACTTATCATAGCTGAAGACGTTGAAGGTGAAGCACTTGCAACACTTGTTGTTAACAAGCTAAGAGGAACATTTACTTGTGTTGCTGTTAAGGCTCCAGGCTTTGGAGACAGAAGAAAGGAAATGCTACAAGACATTGCTATCCTAACAGGTGGTCAAGTAATTTCAGAAGAACTTGGAAGAGACCTAAAGGAAGCAGACATCACAATGCTTGGACGTGCTGAAAGAGTTAAGATTACAAAGGAAAACACTACTATCGTAAATGGTAGAGGAGATAAGGAAGAAATTAAGGCAAGAGTTGCTCAAATAAGAGCTCAAATAGAAGAAACTACTTCAGACTTCGATAGAGAAAAACTACAAGAAAGACTTGCTAAGCTTGCAGGTGGAGTTGCAGTAATCAAGGTTGGTGCTGCTACTGAAACAGAACTTAAGGAAAAGAAACTAAGAATAGAAGACGCTCTAAATGCTACAAAGGCTGCTGTAGAAGAAGGCATAGTGCCAGGTGGTGGTACAGCATACATCAACGTAATTCCAGCAGTTGCAGAACTTGCTGAAAAGGAAACAGAACAAGACGTTAAGGTTGGTGTAAACATAGTTAAGAGAGCACTTGAAGAACCAGTTAGACAAATAGCTGAAAATGCTGGATTTGATGGTGCAGTTGTAGTAGAAAGAGTTAAGGCATCAGATAAGGGTGTAGGATTTGATGCTCTACACGAAAGATATATCAATATGATTGAAAACGGAATAGTTGACCCAACTAAGGTTACAAGATCAGCACTTCAAAACGCTGCATCAGTTGCTTCAACATTCCTAACAACAGAAGCTGTGGTTGCTGAACTTCCAGAAAAAGAAAAGGCTCCAGCAATGCCAGGCGGAATGCCAGATATGTATTAATAAATATAGGGATTGCCATAAAGCAATCCCTTATTTAATGGCTCCTTGTCAAAGCTAAGGGAGGGTATTTGATTAGAATGCCTGTAATAAAGTGCGAGCTTCTTTAGAAGAAGAGGCAGTTTCAGTTATTTTTAATAGTTTACCTTTAATGTGTGAGAATGGATAAATTAATATTGTAAGAAAACATAACTTTTAATGCTAACTTTGAATATTTATCAAACCGAGTAAAAAAGGATTGCCCTTGGGCAATCCTTTTTATAGTAATATTCCTGCTATTGCTGCATTTAAAAGTCCAACAAGTGTTCCACCAATTAGAGCCCTAACTCCAAGTTTTGCAATATCTGAACGTCTATTTGGTGCAAGACCACCAATTCCACCTATTTGTATTGCAATTGAGCTTATGTTTGCAAAACCACAAAGTGCATATGTTAAAAGTGTTATAGTTCTCTTATCTAATGCACCTGTTTTTACAAGTTCAGCAAGATTTGCAAAGGCAAAGAATTCGTTTATAACTATCTTTTGTCCAAGTAAGCTTCCAGCTTGTATTATATCCTTAAATGGTACACCTATTATGAAAGTAAATGGTGCAAACACTCTTCCCATTATCCATTCAAGGCTTAGATTGCTCATACCTATAAGTAATCCAAACTTAGCAATTATATAATTTATTAATGAAACTAAAGCTATAAATGCAAGTAGCATAGCACCAACATTTAAACTAAGTTGAAGACCTTCAGCAGCACCACGTGCAGCCGCGTCAATTACATTAGCATCCATCTTTTCAAAGGTCATATCAACTTTTCCTTTTGTCTTTGGCTCTTCTGTTTCAGGAAGCATTATCTTTGAAATCATAAGGCTGGCTGGTGCAGCCATAAGGCTTGCTGCTATTAGGTGCCCTGCATCAATTCCCATTGCAATATATCCTGCCATAACTCCACCTGCAACTGTTGCCATTCCACCAACCATTATTGTAAGAAGTTCTGAACGAGTCATATCATTTACGTATGGCTTAATTAGAAGTGGAGCTTCTGTTTGTCCAAGGAATATATTTGCAGTATTTGAAAGTGATTCAGCACCGGATGTTCCAAGAAGCTTTAGCATTATCTTTGCAAGGAATGATACAACAGCCTGCATTACTCCAAGGTAATAAAGTACGCTCATTAGGGCTGAGAAGAATATTATTGTTGGAAGTATTTGCAGTGCAAATATCACACCAAATTGGTTTGAATCAATTAAGCTTCCAAATAAGAAGGATGTACCTGAGCTTGTGAAACCAAGAAGTTTTGTAACACCTCTACTTAAAACATCAAATATT
The DNA here is from genome assembly GCF_020054765.1 of Caloramator sp. Classification (NCBI taxonomy): domain Bacteria; kingdom Bacillati; phylum Bacillota; class Clostridia; order Eubacteriales; family Clostridiaceae; genus Caloramator; species Caloramator sp. The sequence goes on from NZ_JAIHAO010000052.1 coordinate 7,424, forward strand.
TTTTGACCAGTTGGCCACTTTAAAACTATAAGTGCAAATACTATTTGGATAGTAAGACCCTTAGCAACTAAAATCCAGTTTACTTTTTTCTTGTTTTCGGAAAGCAAGAATGCAGTTCCAAGAAGAACAATGACCCCGATTAAACTCATTAACTTTTCCATAAGTATCTCCTTTCTTGTTTTATTAAAACAACAAGTTATAATTTAATACAGAATTCGACAAATTTCAATACATATATAAATAGTTCTAAATTTAAAAGTGTTTTAAATTGTTACACAAAAATAAACAAATGAAATAATTTTTATGGTAAATTTAAGTTGTATATATATAGATGAATATATTTATGTTTTATAGTATAATTTAATTAGAATATTTTGATGGGGTGGAGATATGATATTGCAGAATAAATTAGAAAAGTTAAAGAGAATATTAAATGAAATGGGAAGTGTTATGGTAGCCTTTTCAGGAGGTGTAGATAGCACATTTTTGCTAAAGGTGGCAAAGGATGTCTTAGAAGATAGAGTGGTTGCAGCAACAGCAATTTCCTATATTTATCCATCGTGGGAACTAAAAGAGGCAGCAGAATTTGTCGATAAATTAGGTGTAGAGTATGTAAATATAAAGGTTGATCCTTTAAATGAAGTAGAAGAGTTTAAAAATAACCCACAGGATAGATGTTATATATGCAAAAAACACATATTTTCAAGTTTGTGTAGTTATGCAAATGATATGGGAATAAATTATGTTTGTGATGGCACAAACTATGATGATTTATTTGAATATAGGCCGGGCAAAAAGGCACTTGAGGAGCTAAAGGTAAGAAGTCCACTTTTAGAGGCAGAATTGACAAAGGATGAAATTAGAGAACTATCAAGGATTATGGGGCTAAAAACCTACAACAAGCCACCCTATGCCTGTCTTGCAACAAGAATACCTTATGGAGATATGATTACAAGGGATAAATTGATTATGATAGATAAGGGAGAAAAATATCTAATTAAAAAGGGATTTAAACAGGTAAGAGTTAGATGTCATAATAACTTGGCAAGAATAGAAATTGATGCAAAGGATATGGATAAAATATTAGATATTCAGTTGATTAATGAAATTAATACATACTTTAAAGAAATAGGGTTTAGTTTTGTAACCCTTGATTTATCAGGATATAAAAGAGGAAGCTATGATGGGGAGGTAAGTAATGAATAAGGAGGATATTATTTCACTACTTGAAGGATATAAAAATGGAAATGTAAATTTAGACGAAGCTTTAAAAAGGTTGATTAATCTTCCATATAAAGACTTAGATTTTGCAAAGCTTGATTATCACAGAGGGATAAGAGTTGGATATCCTGAAGTTATATACTGTGAAGGTAAGGAGCTTGAACATCTAAAAAGAATTGTTGAAGATATGCTAAAGCAGGATAAAAATATACTTGCAACAAGGGTAAGTAAAGAGGCTTACAATGCAATATGTGAAATAACAGATAATCTTATTTATAGTGAAGTTGCAAGGGTTTGTGTTATAAATCCAAAGGAAACAAAAAAAGTAGGTCTTGTTGCAGTTGTAACAGGAGGAACAGCAGATATTAAGGTTGCAGAGGAGGCTGCAATTACCTTAGAGACTTTTGGGAATAATGTAGATAGGATATATGACGTTGGAGTGGCAGGGATTCATAGGCTATTTAATAATTTAGATAGAATAAGAAGGGCAAATGTAGTAATTGCAGTTGCAGGAATGGAGGGGGCTCTTGCATCAGTTGTTGCAGGGCTTGTTGATGTTCCTGTTATTGCTGTTCCAACTAGTGTAGGATACGGTGCAAATTTCAATGGGCTTTCAGCACTTTTAACTATGCTAAATTCCTGTGCAGCAGGGGTTTCTGTTGTAAACATTGATAATGGATTTGGTGCAGGGTATATAGCATCTACTATAAACAAAAGAGTAGCAAAGGGAGTTGAGTGATTTTGAGAATACTTTATTTTGATTGTTTTTCAGGAATTAGTGGAGATATGGCGGTTGCTTCACTTTTAGACCTTGGAGTTTCTAAGGAATATTTATTAAACGAACTAAAGAAATTAAATATAGACGAGGAGTATAAAATAGAGATAAAAAGGGTTAAAAAAGCAGGAATTGACGCAACCTATTTTGATGTCCTTTTAACAGAACATAGGCATCACGCAAGAAACTTATTTGACATAGAGGGAATTATAGACAAAAGCGATTTAAATAAATCTGTTAAGGAACTTTCTAAGAAAATATTTAAAATAGTAGGTGAGGCAGAGGCAAAGGTTCACGGAGAAAATCTATACGATGTACATTTTCACGAAGTTGGTGCAACAGATTCTATTATAGATATTGTGGCCTTTTCTATATGCCTTGACTATCTAAAAATAGACAAGGTTATATCCTCCTACATTAACACAGGAAGAGGATTTGTAGAATGTGAACACGGAACACTACCTGTTCCTGCACCTGCAACAGCAGAAATACTAAAGGGAATACCTGTATATTCAGATGAAAGGGAATTTGAACTCACAACACCAACAGGTGCGGCAATAATCAAAGCTGTTGCAGATGAATTTAAAATGGACTGCCCTCTTGTTATAAAAAATGTTGGATATGGAGCAGGAAAAAGAGATACAGAAAAACCAAATGTACTAAGGGTAATACTGTCGGAGGATAATCAAGACGAGCTTTTTTTAATTCAAGCCAATATTGATGATATGACAGGTGAGATGTATGGATACCTAATGGATAAACTATTTGAAGCTGGAGCAAGGGATGTATACTATACTCCTATCTATATGAAAAAAAATAGACCAGCGATAACTTTAAATGTAATTGTATCAAAAACTATGGAGGAAAAGATATTAGATATAATTTTTACAGAATCAACTACAATTGGAGTAAGAAAAATAAAAATAGACAGGGTAGAATTAGAGAGAGAAACAAAAACTGTAGAAACAAGATACGGTGATGTGAAAGTAAAAATTGCAAGATATAAGGACAAGATTGTTAATGTAAAACCTGAGTTTGAGGATTTAAAAAGAATTGCAGATGAAAATAACATCCCCTTAAAAAGTGCCACCCAGGTGAAATGTGAAATTATCCATAATTTATAAATAGAACCTACTAAGAGTTAAGAGGTGGTTATGTGGAGAATATAAAGTTTGCATTAGATATAGGTACAAGAACAGTTATAGGTGTTGCGTTTGTAATAGATGGAGACAAAATAAAAGTGGTGGATGAAGAAATTATAGAACATAAAAAAAGAGCAATGATGGACGGACAAGTACACGATATACAGGCAGTATCTGAAGTAGCATATGAGGTAAAAACAAGGCTTGAAGAAAGATTATGTACAAAGTTTGAAAGGGTTTCAATAGCTGCAGCAGGAAGGATATTAAAGACTATAAAGGTTATAGCAGAACTTCCTCTAAAGGATGGACAAGTTATAGATAGGGATTTTATAAACACCCTCGAATTGGAGGCACTTTCAAAGGCATATTCACAAATTAATACAGAGGATTTGGATGAAAAATTTTACTGTGTAGGTTATAGTGTAATTAACTACTTTTTAAATGATTATCTAATGACAGCCCTTGAGGGACATAAGGGCAAAAAAGCATCGGTAGAACTTCTTGCAACCTTTCTGCCGCAGTCTGTGGTGGATAGCCTCTATTCAGTAATAAAAAACATTGGTCTTGAGGTTGAAACGATGACTCTTGAGCCAATTGCAGCAATGAATGCGGTAATCCCAAAAGAGTACAGACTTCTTAATCTTGCACTAATAGATATAGGGGCTGGTACATCAGATATTGCAATAACAAAGGATGGAACTGTTGTTGCCTATGGAATGGTTCCCTTTGCAGGAGATGAGATAACGGAGGCGATATGCCATCATCTTGTGGTAGATTTTAATACAGCAGAAGAAATAAAGCTTTCTCTAAACACCAATAAAAAAACATATAAATATACCGATATACTTTTAAACACAAAGACAGTTAAATTAAGTGAGATTAAAAAGGTAATAGAGCCAACTGTTGAGAAGCTTGCAGAACTCATATGTCAAAAGATAATAGAATTAAATGGTAAATACCCCAATGCAGTGTTTTTGGTAGGCGGGGGAAGTCAGATAGTGAAGCTGCCTGAATTTATTTCATCAAGATTAGGTATTCCAAAGGATAGAGTTGCTGTAAGAGGAATAGATGCTATAAAAAATGTAATATATAGTGGCAATAAGTTGAATGGCCCTGATTGTGTAACACCCATCGGTATTGCAATAAATTCAATAAACTCACCAGGAAGTTTTATTTCTGTAAAGGTTAATGGTAAAGAAGTAAAGCTCTATAACTCAGGAAAACAGAGGGTTTCTAATGCACTTCATATTGCAGGAATAAAACCTCAAAACCTTTTTGCAAAGTCAGGAAAAGGGATTAACATAAAAATAAATGGACAGGAGAGAAGATTTTTAGGTGAAGCAGCAAAGCCATCTATGATATTTAAAAATGGACAAGTTACGACGTTATTAGATTGTATTGAAGATGGTGATGAAATTGTTGTTAATTTTGCAGTAGATGGTAGGGATGCAGAAGTTTTACTTAAGGATGTATTAAAGGAAGGCCAGATGGCAAAGGTAAATGGAGTAGAGATGGGTTTAGATTATAAGCTTTCTGATGGAGATGAAGTTGAAATTATAGAATTAAAATTCAATGAGGTAAAAGAAGAGGATTTTATTTATGTAGTTGTAAATGGAGAGCCAATCAAATTACAAAATAGGCAGGAAGGATACATATTTGTTGATATATTTAATTATGTAGATATAGATATCAACAGTGCAAAGGCGGTAAGGTTACTTTTAAATGATAGGGATGCATCCTTTACAGATAAGATAAAGGATGGGGATAGGATTGTAATAGAGACACACCAATAAAGGTGTGTCAGGCTGTTGAAAAAGTTATATATTGATTAGCCCCATGAAGGATTTCTTGGCCATTCGTTCATTTCGCTAAGCAATTCTAAGCTTTTCTTAGTTTGAAAAAGTCCTACCCTCGCGATGCCATCGTCCTGATGGCCGCTCGGCTCGGCACGTCCTGTGCCGAATTACGGACTTTTTCAAAGTCGAAAAGCA
>NZ_JAIHAO010000053.1:0-12358 GCF_020054765.1 Caloramator sp.
ATGCCATCGTCCTGATGGCCGCTCGGCTCGGCACGTCCTGTGCCGAATTACGGACTTTTTCAAAGTCGAAAAGCAATAATTGCTAAAGCTCATGAAAGAGCCAAGTAAAATCCTTTTATGGGGCTTTCATACTTTAGATAACAAGTAGGTTTATCAACAATCAGCCATTAACTTTATATTAAGTAAGGGGCATATTAAAACTAATTGTAAAAATAGAGCATTCCTCTATCATATTTTAAGAATCCTTTTCCCTCTGAAATAGAACTTGATTCTTGCAGACTATATTTTTTCTTAATTTCTTCCTTTATATAGTTTTTATTTAAAAGCTGACCAACAAAATGCACTTTAAAATTATCCTCCCTATCTACAACAATAGAAAAACTATCTTTACTATTCCATTTTCTCAAATTATCAACTATACGTATTAAATCCTCTAAAAGTTCAAAACCTGCTTCTACTTCAAATAAAATAGATTCTTTATTTGTTATATCCTCCTCAATTTTAGGATATGAGTAATCATCTAAGCACTTTAATACATACTCAACTCTTTCTATTACCCTTTCAGCTATAGGCATAGACGAAGAATAAAATTTTTGTAGTGTTCCAGCCAATTCAACAACAAAATGAACATTTACAGATTTATTAAGGAACAAATACTTTAGGGCCAGTATACTCATTTTGTCATTTAGGCTAAAAAGAAAATCAAAACTATCAAGCCCATCTACTATAAGTTCCATTATTGGACCTTCTAAATCCATCTTAACATCTAATGATTTTTTATAGTAAAGTATTTCCTTTATATCAACTATTTTATTAAGCTTTATTATAAAATTAACTTCGCCGTTTTCATCAACATATATTGTACTTCTTTTATTTTTTAATAATTTATATAAAGCTTCATAGTATCTAAAGCTAAGCTGCTGCATATATGATTTTTTATCAATAGCCTTGTTGTTAACTGTATAATCTGACCTATTTATTCTTTCAATAATTTGCATCAATTTCCCTCCCAATTATTTGCTATTTATATTTTACTAAATTCCACAATATTTTTCACTATAAATAATATAAATATTAAATTTTTGTATTAATACTCAAGCTTTCTTATAAACTGTCGAAAAATTTAAAAACAAGTCGAGAGGTGTTTGATATGAAAAAGACTAAAAAGCTAAGTTTTAAACTTATCCCAATCATTCTACTTATGGCTATATTGCCTATAATAATAACCTCATCCTTTACAATACTAAAATTTGGTAGTGTAATTGAGGGAAAGGTAAATGAACTGACATCACAGATTGCAACAGAAAAGGCCGCATATGTTGACCAATTTATAGAAAAATATGAAAAACAGATTGAAGCTATAATTAAAAATCCCGCCACTTTAAATATTAATGAGGAAAATCTAAATGCAACACTGCAATCAACTAAGGAATCTGACTCAACTGTCCTTTATTCTTATATGGGAACACAAGATAAACAGATGTTTATTTATCCAAAGGTTGAATTCCCTGCAGGTTATGACCCAACTTCTCGTCCTTGGTATAAAGAGGCAGAAGCAAATTTCGGCAAAATTATTGTTACAGAACCCTATAAAGATGCGGCAAGTGAACAACTTGTTGTAACCGTTGCAAAGGCTATAAAACTAAATAATGGTAAAACTGCTGTTGTAGCAGAGGACATCAATATGACATCCCTTGCAGAGGTTGTATCAAAAACAAAGGTTGGAGAAAAGGGATATGCTTCAATAATCCTTCCTAACGGTTCAGTACTTGTTCACCCAGATACCTCTATTATCGGCTTAAACATTGCCGAAAAATATGACTGGGGTAAAAGGATAATTGAACAAAAGAAGGGAAATATAAAATATCACTTTAATGGGTTAGATAAAATAATGGGTATTGCAAACTCTCAAAAAACTGGATGGATTCTTGTTGCAACTCTATCACAGGATGAATACGCAAGAGCATATAAAAGTACATTAATAACAACCCTTATTTTAATAGCTTTAATCATAGTTGTAGCAATAGTTATAGGAATACTAATAGTAAGATATATAATAAACCCAATAAACATTTTAGTTGAAAATATAAAATCAATTTCAGATGGTGACTTAACTGTTGATATTAAAATAGATAGAGATGATGAAATAGGAATAATACAAAATAACCTATCTCAACTTGTTAAAAACCAAAGACAAATAGTTACTGAAATTGTAGCAACAAGCTCACAACTTCTTGGTGCTTCAAGCGACATAAATAGTTCTACAGATAGCAGCGTAAAGGCAATTAATGTAATAACAAAATCTATGGAAAATATAGCATCATCAACACAAACTAATGCTGCAAGTATAGAGGAAGCAAATGCTGGTATTGAAGAGATTGCATCAAATGCTCAACTTGTTGCAGAATCTGTATCAAAGGTTAAGAATAATAGCGAAGAGGCTGTTAATGCAGCAAATAACAGCTATCAAACAGTTGAAAATACAACTTACGCAATGCAAAAGATTAAGCACTCTGCAACTGAGGTCATGGAGGTTGTAACTGAACTATATGAAGCTTCAAAGCAAATAGATATAATAGTAAATACTATTACAGATATAGCTTCACAAACAAATCTTCTTGCTCTAAATGCTGCAATAGAGGCTGCACGTGCTGGAGAAGCTGGACGTGGCTTTGCAGTTGTTGCAGATGAAGTTAGAAAACTTGCTGAAGGAAGTAGTAATGCAGCTAAAAATATCGGCAAACTTATAGAAAACATACAAATAAAGGTTGAAGCAGCCGTTACAACAACTAAAACTGAAATAGAACTTGTTGAGGAAGGAAGCAGAGCAACAGAGGAATTAAAGGTTGCACTATCAACTATACAAAAGCAAATAAATACTTTAAACAAGCATATAGAAGAAGTTGCGGCTGCTGCAGAAGAACAATCTGCATCAGCACAACAGATGTCTGCAGTTATAAATACTATAAGCCAATCAATAGAAGAAACAGTAAAGACGACAGATGAGATAGCCTCAACAACATTATCACAATCCGATGCTATAAATGTTATACACGAATATGCAAAGGAACTTGAAAAAATAGCTGACAAACTAAAAGAACAAATGAATAATTTTAGAATATAATTTATGGGCCAATAAACTAATAATCTATTAGTTTATTGGCCCAACTATTGTCATATGTTTTATACCTTCAATTAATTCATCTAAATTGTCAATTTCATAGGGAATTGTCTTTTTTAAGCTTTTAAAAATACTAAGAGCTCTAAAATACTCATTCATATAATAATAGGATAATCCTAAATTATAGTATAGGGATATATAGGAATCTACCTCAAAATCTCCAAGGGAAGTTTTTTCATAAACATCTATAGCAAAATTAAACATATCCCTGGCCCTTTCAATATCCCCCATTTTAATGTATACACATCCTAAAACATTATAGGCTTCTGGTACAAAGGATAAAACTTTAATAATGCTCTTTGCAATATCAAAGGCCTGTTCAAAGTTTCCTTTATCGTAATAATCCCAGCATTCATCTAAGAGCTTATCGTATTGTTCAAGCAAATCCTTTGCCAAATATTCAAACATCTTCCTTCCAATGTCATTAGGGATAAAACTGTCGTTTTCAACACTACCTAAGTTTAACCTTTCAAACACCTCTTCTGAAATCCTCTTAAAGGCTAAACTTGAATTTAGCTTATTTATAGAACCAAAATAGGAAATTTTATAAATACCGTTCTCCCTTAAATTATCTGTTTCTTCTATTAATTTTTTTGTTGTCTGTGAAAGCAGTGCAAATATATACATTCTTAAATCTAAAGATAAGTATATATCTTTAGATTTAAGATATATATTCCAATCTACATTCAAAAGTAAAAATCTTATTATCTCCGCAGTTAAATAATATCTATCTATATTTCTTATTAAAAGTTCCTTTGACGTAAGATTAAAATCTTCACCCTCACTTAATATACCCTGAATTTTTAAAAAATCTATTAAAAGTTTTATATATGCTGAACTTCTTTTAAAGTGTTTTGCTATCAAATCTATAATCAGCTTTTCATTTTTTACTATACTTTTGTTTTTAGATATCTCATCTATAATATCTAAAAGCATAATCAAATCGTCAATAACTATATGTGAAATATAGTTATTATCCTTTAAAAAATTATACAAACCATCCCTCTTTGCTGATACATCAAGAACCTGTACTTTATTTAACATTTATCTCCTCCATCTATTTCTTTTTTATTTTACATACAAAAAATCCCTCAAGTTCTTTAGAAGGCAATACTCTTATTGCCTTACTTATACTTTTATCATATCTATCAGTAAATGCCTCCACAACACCATTTATTTTAAGATCAATATTAAGTATTTCTATGTCAAGATTGTTTAATGCCCAATCTAAAACCTCTTCATTCTCTTTTCTATTTAATGTACAAGTTGAATAGGCCATTATTCCACCCTTTTTTAATGCCTTATATGCACTAAAAAAAAGCTTCCTTTGAAGATTAGATAGCCTATTTACCTCCCTAGGTGACCAGAATCTATATGTCTTTACATCCTTTATATTAAATCTACCTTCTCCACTACAGGGTGCATCAAGCAAAACCCTGTCAAACTCCTCAGGATACTTATCCCCAAGCTGCTCTCCCCTACCGTTTACAACCTCTACTATACTTGCCCCCTGAAGCTCTACATTATATTTTAACCTTTCACATCTTATCTTATCAAGCTCATTTGCTAAAATATATCCCTCATTATTCATCATTGCAGCCATCTGTGTTGTTTTACTTCCTGGTGCCGCAGTCATATCTAATATTTTTTCGCCCCTTTGAGGTTCTAATACAAGTGGAGGAATCATACTTGGGAGGCTCTGTATATATATATATCCATCCTTATAAATATCAAGCTTTTCAAGTGACTTTTCATCTGCATTTTTTATTATAAGTGCATCCTTATACCACTGAACTCTATCAAATTTTATATTTATTCTTTTAAAATACTCCATTAGGCTATTTATATCATACTTTAGAGTATTAACCCTAAGGGTTGTATACCTATCACCCATAAAAGAATAGAGCATTTTATCTGCTGTTCCTACTGAAAACTCTTCGTATATGTAATCTATGAATTCCTCTGGAAGCCTTCTTTTTACATCTGAAATTGAAGCCAATAAAATCACCATCCTAAATATTAAATTTATTATACTTGTACTTATCCCCTTAAAGTAATAAAATTATATTAGCGTAAAGATTTTACTACATTTTGTTGAAAGGAGCAAGGTAAATGTCCTTAACATTCGATTGGAAGGAAGATAGAAATCTATCTTTGTTGGTTGATTTTTATGAACTAACAATGGCAAACGGGTATTTTAAAAATGGTGTTGGTGAAAAAATAGCATATTTTGATATGTATTTTAGAAGAGTTCCTGATAACGGAGGATACTGCATCGTAGCAGGTCTGCAACAGCTAATTGAGTACCTTAAGAATCTTAAATTCAGCGATGATGACATAGAATTCTTAAAAAGTAAAAATATATTCAATGAAGAATTCATAAATTACCTTAAAAACTTTAAATTTACCTGCGACGTATATGCTATAAAAGAGGGAACTCCTGTTTTTCCAAATGAACCTCTACTTGTTGTTAGAGGCCCTATTATGCAGGCTCAGTTTATAGAAACAATGGTTCTTTTAACTATAAACCATCAAACACTTATCGCAACAAAGGCTAACAGAATTGTAAGAGCTGCAGAGGGGAGAACAGTTTTAGAATTTGGTTCAAGAAGAGCACAGGGGTATGATGGTGCTATATTTGGTGCCCGTGCTGCCTATATTGGAGGATGTAATGCTACTGCCTGTACCATTGCAGAAAAACAATTTGGCATACCTGCAGTTGGAACAATGGCCCACAGCTGGGTTCAACTTTTTGATTCAGAACTTGAGGCCTTTAGAGCTTGGGCAAGAACATATCCTGAAAACTGTCTATTGTTAGTTGATACCTATAATGTATTAAAATCTGGTGTACCAAATGCCATAAAGGTATTTAACGAAGAGCTTCTACCTCGCGGGATAAGACCAAAGGGTATAAGAATAGACAGTGGAGATATAAAGTATTTAACTGAAAAGGCAAGGAAAATGCTTGATGAGGCTGGATATCCAGACTGCCAAATTATTGTTTCAAATTCCCTTGATGAATATATAATAAAGGACGTTTTAAGACAAGGTGCAAAAATAGATGGATTTGGAGTTGGCGAAAGATTAATTACAGCAAAATCTGAACCTGTATTTGGAGGCGTTTATAAACTTGTTGCAGTAGAGGACAATGGCAAGATAGTTCCTAAGATTAAAATAAGTGAAAACGAAGAAAAAATAACAAACCCAGGATTTAAACAAATTTATAGACTATTTGATAAGGAAACAAACAAAGCCATAGCAGACCTTATAACCTTCCACGACGAGGTAATTGATGAAGATAAACCACTTGAGATATTTGACCCTATTTTTACTTGGAAGCGAAAAACAGTAACTAACTTTTATGCAAGACCACTCTTAACTAAAATATTCGACAAGGGAGTGCTTGTATATACTTCACCTTCAGTAAGTGAAATAAGAAACTATGCCCAAAGCGAGCTTAACACACTTTGGGAGGAAATTTTAAGATTTGAAAATCCTCACAAATACTATGTAGACCTTTCAACTAAGCTTTGGGGATTAAAGCAGAGACTATTAAATGAATATACTAAGAATTATAAATAAAAAACAATCCAATTTACCCCATAATGGATTTTGGTATGTATTAGCTAGAAATGTTAATTGATTAGCCCTATGGAAGGATTTTATAAAATTCCTTCCATAGGGCTTTTCCATAATTAAACAATCATACATTCGCTTTAAAGGCAAATTACTTTTATGGTTCTAAATGGAAAATGTCACATTTCACGTGGGTGACACTTTTGTATTATTCATCTACAGAAAACTCGCTTCCATAGGCAATTTTAGAAAAGGCCTTTTCTGCATCAATGAGCTTTACACCCTTTATATCTATGTTATCAAAATTCGCCTGTCCTATTCCATCTTTAATCAGCCTAAAAAGATAGTTTATTGCTTGTGGTCTAAAACCAAGAAGCCTTGCACAAATAGTATCTACAGCAACTGCATCTAATCCAGCAATTAGCATATCAGTATGTACTGCAACACCCTTTGAGGGTCCTGTACCAATCATAGCAGGACTTAGGCTTACAATCGCCAAATCAATTGGTATCTCCTTTGCCATTGCATATATAAATCCATGCAAATCCTCGTGTATTCCAAGGGATTTTTTAGGATAACCGTGTATTTCAGCTGGTGGAAGTGATAGTGCCATATTCTTTATCGAGGCAGACATAGTTGCCTCCTCATGTACCTTAAGCTGCGTAAAGGAGATTAAAACATCTGATTCCTTTATTATTTTATTAATCTTGGTGCTTTTTACTATGCTGTGCTGGAGCTCTAAATCAAAATATTCTCCAAAGTTCAAGTCAATAAATTCCACCTGCTCTTGATTTAAAATAACATCATAACCATTAGATTTTAGTACATCAAGCGTATTGGCACCTCCTGCTCCTCCTGCAACTACAAGCCTCTTTGGATTTTTGGACTTAATGTATCGTATAAGTTCTCTTAACGTTTCTCCTCCAACAACAACTCCTTTATTTGGAGGGTTTATATTTACAAGGTTTGCTATTATAGTTACTGTTGTTGTATTATCTACTAAACTTTGAATTGGAAGATACCCAAGTGCCTCCCTTAGTGCTGCCTTTTCATCAGGATTTTTTCCAATACCAATTATATTACTTTCAAGTCTCTTTTTCCTAATCATTTTTATATCACCCCAATTTATTTTTACCAAATATAACAATTTTATTATATAAAATAAAATGCAGGCTATTGAAAAAGGTATGTATTCATTAGCCCCATGAAGGATTTCTTAGGCATTCGTTCATTTCGCTAAGCAATTCTAAGCTTTTCTTTGTTTGAAAAAAGTCCTACCCTCGCGATGCCATCGTCCTGATGGCCGCTCGGCTCGGCACGTCCTGTGCCGAATTACGGACTTTTTCAAAGTCGAAAACCTAAGAATTGCTAAAGCTCATGAAAGAGCCTATTCAAATCCTTTCATGGGGCTTTTTCATACTTTGGCTAAAAAATAAGTTTGTCAACGTTCTGAATTTTATTATAAAAAATAAAATAGCAATCATATCACCCTTTAATAAGTTATTAGTGATATGACTGCCATTAAATTATACCTCCATAACCTTAAGTTCAGGAGAAATTATTAAATTTGCCTCTGTAGCTCTAAGAACCTCCTCAACTGTTGTATCAGGTGCAATCTCTTTTAGCACAAGCCCCTTTTCAGTAACCTCAATAACTCCCATCTCAGTTACTATTAGATTAACCTCTTTAGCTGCTGTTAATGGTAGTGTACACTTTTTTAGAATCTTTGGTGCACCCTTTGCAGTGTGTTCCATTGCAATAATGACCCTTTTTGCACCAACAACCAAATCCATAGCTCCACCCATTCCAGGCACCATCTTGCCTGGAATCATCCAGTTTGCAAGGTTTCCCTCTTCATCAACCTGTAGTGCTCCAAGTACAGTTGCATCAACGTGCCCACCTCTAATAATAGCAAAGGACATTGCACTGTCAAAGCAGGCACCACCCTCTTTTATAGTCACAAACTTTGCCCCAGCATTTACAAGATCCTTATCCTCTTTACCCTCCTCTGGTGCTGGCCCAAGCCCTATGAATCCATTTTCTGATTGAAGGATTACCTCTACATCCTTATCTATGTAATTTGCAACCTCTGTTGGAAGACCGATACCTAAATTTACAACATCTCCATCCTTAAATTCCTTTGCAACCCTCTTTGCTATAACCTCTCTCACTCTTTCCTTATCTATCATCTTTCTCCCCCCTCAACAATATAGTCAACTAATATGTGGGGAGTTACTACATTTTCTGGTTCTATTTCCCCAACTTCCACAAGCTTTTCTGCCTCAACAATAACTATATCAGCCGCCATAGCCATTATAGGATTGAAATTCCTTGTAGTCTTTGAATACCATATGTTACCTTTTTTGTCAACCCTACTGCCCTTTAGTATTGCAATATCTGCCCTAAGGGGTTTTTCTAATATATACTTTTTACCATCAAGTTCCATCACAATCTTTCCTTCCTCTACTACCGTCCCAATACCAGTTGGTGTTAGAACACCACCAAGCCCTGCACCATAGGCTCTAATCCTTTCCACCAACGTACCCTGTGGTACAAGCTCTACTTCCATTTCACCACAGTTCATCTGTCTTCCCGTTTCAGGATTTGTTCCAATATGGGATACTATTGCCCTTTTCACCTGTCTATTTGCAACAAGCTTTCCAACACCCTTATCTACAAAGGCAGTATCGTTGCAAATAATAGTCAAATCCTTTACTCCCTTTTTCACTATTGCATCTACAATGTTCTCTGCTGTTCCTACTCCTAAAAATCCGCCAAACATAATAGTTTGACCATCTTTAATAAGCTCCATAACTTCATCAATTTTTTTAATCTTATTCATACGCCACCTCCATAACCCCCATTCTAATTATATAATATAAAAAAATAGCAACTTTAACAATTTATATTATTTTTAAATTTTCATAATATTTTGTTTATTTCTTTATCTTTCTAATCATTTCTCCTGCTACTTAACTCTATCTAAACTACTGAGTTTTGTCTCATAAATTTGCACTTCATCCTTGAGCTTTAATTTCCTTGCAACCAACACTAAATGATAAAGTACGGTTTTTACTGCATTACCTCTTTTAGATGAACTCTCGTAGGCATTTTTTAAAACAGTATAAGCCTCTTCATATTTTTTATTGAAGATAAGAAGCTGGGCTAAATAATCCCAAACAATATTATTTCCACCATAAATCATTAAAAACTCAAATATCTTCTTTTCTGCCCTTTCATATTTTTTATCCCTTATTGCAATATTTATAGATTCAATTCTACTCTTCATTTGATATAACATATCCTTATATAAATTACCCAATACCTTTTTACCAAGCTCTGTGATTTTATATATTAAACACCCATTATGAGCCTTAATTTCTATAAGTCCCATATTAACAAAACATAAATCTAATATACATCCTCCCTTTGTCATTGCTTCAATGCTGGCGAGTCTAAATCTTTCACTGGCAATCTCTATTAGACTATTTTTTTCATCTATCCTAACCATCTCATTTACATTTATCTTAATTTCATTATTTTTATTAAAAATACTTATTAGTATGTCTCTAATTTTTAATATATCAAAATTGGAATTGTCTACTATATTCCCCCAGTTTGTTTTAAAGAGCATAAGGTATAGAATTCCTGAGTATCTCTCATCTATATCTAATCTTGAAAGAGCTCTTCCCTTCTTTGTTACCTCAATGATATTTTTATCATAAAAAACCAAATTATTTTGAATTAAAAATTTTATAAAAATATCTGTTTCTTCGTTTTTTTCATAGCTCTCAAGGGGTATATCATTTAATATCTTCTCCAATAAAATCATTGTTTTAAAATCATAATTGTTTACGTATTCACAGTTTCTTATTACAAACTTACTGAAGTTATTTGTAGTAATTTCCTTTACAAAATCCTTTGTATCATCCCTCTTACCCATCAATCTGTCATATTTCTCTAAATAATATTCAGCATTATTAAACATACGTTTATAGTGGGCAATTTTACCACCCTTTATGAATTTATTAATCTTTAAAAATTCTGTAAGCTCCAGCATTGCATCAAGCATCCTTGGTATACCATCTCTTCCCCCAAGCTCACTATTTATAACACTTACCATATCAGTAAACTCTTCAAATGTGAAGGAATCTATTGTCTCTAAAGTTTCATTAAAATATACTAATACCCTATTTATTAAAAGCTTAATCACAAGTAGATTAAATTCAATCGTTTCTTCCTCTAATCCCTTATCCCTCATATATTTTTCAAAGGCAATTAATTTTTCCTTGTCAGTCACTCTTTTCACCACCCTAAACATTTTTACTTACATTATTTCCAAAATAGTTGCAAATAATACTATAAAAGCTGATATTTAGGCTTGATTTATAGCAAAAATTAACTAAAATTAATTGTTAAAAAATTAAAAACGATATATAATAAAGTCATAAACCTAATTTGGAGGTATGTTATGGAAAAGATTGCTCTAATTACAGACAGCTCTTGTGATTTACCAAAGGAAATAATAACTAAAAATAACATTGAGGTCATTCCTCTTAATGTTATATATGCAAATCGTGAATACAAGGACGGTGTAGATATCACACCGGAAGAAGTGGCAAAAAATCTTGATGTGGAAATCCCAAAAACATCTATGCCATCACCAAGTGATGTTTTAAATAAAATAGAATCCCTAAAAAAGGAAGGATATACTCACTGCATAATAATTACAATATCATCCGGACTTAGTGGAACCTACAATATGTTTAAAATGATTACAAGCGAAATTCAGGATATGGTAGTTGAAGTTTTTGACTCAAAGATACTCTCTTTAGGGCTTGGATTTATAGTTCTACAAGCTGCAAAATTGATCCAGCAAAAACTATCCTTCAATGAAATTATAGATAAATTATACTCAGTAAGAGAACAGGTTAAGGGGTATTTTATCGTAGATACCCTTGAATATCTAAAAAAAGGTGGAAGAATTGGACGTGTTACAGCCGCAATAGGAAGCCTTTTAAGTATAAAGCCTATTATATCTGTTGATGAAAACGGTAAATATTTTACCTTCAATAAGGCCCGCGGCAAGAATCAAGCACTTGATAGAATGTTAGATGAATTAAAGGCAGTTATAAACAATGGAAAATATTTGGTTGGAATACCACACGGATGTGTTAAAGAGGAAGCTCTAAAATATGCAGAAAAGATAAAATCCCTTGGAAATATTGAGGATATAATAATCAGTCAAATAAGCCCTGCACTTTTAGTTCACTCAGGCCCGGGACTAATTGGACTTGTGTTTATGCCGGTATAAAAAAAGCCTTGATAACTCAAAGCTCAGATTATTGACAAACCTGTTTGTTAGCTAAAATCTGAAAAAGCCCCATGAAAGGATTTCAATAGGCTCTTTCATAAGCATTAGCAATTCTTAGGTTTTCGACTTTGAAAAAGTACGTAATTCGGCACAGAACGTGCCGAGCCGAGCGGCCATCAGGACGATGACATCGCGAGGGTAGGACTTTTTCAAACAAAGAAAAGCTTAGAATTGCTTTGCGAAATGAACCGATTCCTTAAAATCCTTCATGGGGCTAATCAATATAT
>NZ_JAIHAO010000013.1:0-70341 GCF_020054765.1 Caloramator sp.
ATATATTGATTAGCCCCATGAAGGATTTCTTGGGCATCGATTCATTTCGCTAAGCAATTCTAAGCTTTTCTTTGTTTGAAAAAGTCCTACCCTCGCGATACCATCGTCCTGATGGCCGCTCGGCTCGGCACGTCCTGTGCCGAATTACGGACTTTTCCAAAGTCGAAAAGCAAGAATTGCTATAGCTCATGAAAGAGCCTAATAAAATCCTTTCATGGGGCTTTTTCAAAATTTAGCTAACAAATAGGTTGGTCAACATAATAAAGTAACCATAAAGTTTTACCTTTTTTTATATCTAAAATAATATTCAGGTGTGTCTTCATTAATTGTTTCAAAAACATACCCCTTCTCTTTAAAATAGTCTATAATTTTTGGCAGTGCCACTACTGTGTTTTTATCTGTCTCACTGCAGTGCATAAGAAGAAAAACAGTATTCCATTTTTGGCTTGTCTTAATGGCCTCTTTATATAAAACATCTGGTGATTTACTTGGTACATATCCATCTGAAATCCTTGCATTCCAATCATATACCTTATATCCCAACTCGTGCAGCTTTTCGTGAAAATCTTCATCAAGATGTCCTGTGCTTCCACCAGGGAACCTTATTATTTTTGGTCTAACTCCAATTACACTATATACGGTATCTTCTGTTTTTTTCATCTCTTCAATAAAGGTATCCTCACTTTTATATATTTGCTTTATTTTATGTGTATAGGAATGAAGTCCTATTGAGTGTTCTTCATTATATATTCGCTTAACTATTTCAGCTCTATCTTCAACCTTATTTCCTATTAAAAAGAAGGTGGCTTTAACCTCCTTTTCCTTTAAAATATCTAATATTTGATTGGTAATTTTATAACTTGGGCCATCGTCAAAGGTAAGATAAATAGTTTTAACTGTAGAGGAATCATCTATAGCTGCTCTATAAGTTATATCTATATTAGACAAGGTATAAAGGATAAATCCTGTAAGAAGAAAGCATAAAATAGATAAAAATTTATTTTTCACATTATCAGCTCCTATTATATCTTAAATTTATTATGGGTGATTTTAATAATAAAAATGCAATGAGAATCTCACTTTTTTAGAGGCTTTAGACATATTATTAAATTTAAATCAGTTTCATTAATTCTTTTGATGTATAATTAAATATCTGCGTCTAATATAATTTAGTATGTGAATAAATGGCAACAGCAGTTATATAGCTTTTTTGCTTTAGAAATTATAAGGGGGAGAAATATGGAACATTTGAATGAATCAAGGCATAGTCTATTAAGGCTTATATTGTTTTTGCTAATTATTTTTGTATTCTTCAATCTTTTAGGAGTTAGGGTATTTACATTAGATGTAGATTATCTAAACACCTTTTCAGCTGTATTTATAAGCATAATACTTGAAGCAATACCCTTTATTCTCTTAGGTTCCTTTATTTCAGCAGTGATTCAGGTTTTTGTGTCAGATACAGTAATCAAGAAGTTGATACCTAAAAACAGAGTGGTTGCAATTTTTACAGCTTCCCTACTTGGACTTTTTATTCCTATCTGTGAATGCGGAATAATACCTGTTGTTAGAAGACTTATAAAAAAGGGAGTTCCAAGCTATGTGGCAATAACATTTATGCTTTCTTGTCCTATTATAAATCCTGTTGTAATCCTATCTACATATAATGCCTTTTATGATATGAAATATATGGTGGCACTTCGTGTAGGTTTTGGTGTTTTAATTTCTGTTTTGATAGGTCTTCTGCTTTGGTATCTTGAAGGGGATAAAAACGTATTAAACAATACCTTCGAACATAACCACTGTTCCTGTGGTCATTCCCACCATCATAGTTCAAGGCTCTATGAAATTTTAGATCACACAAGCCACGAATTTTTAGATATAGGAAAGTTTTTGATATATGGAGCATTTATTTCTTCTATAATGCAGACATCAAATGTACGCCCTGTAATAGCAAACTATTCCTCAGATAGCTTTTTATCTGTTGTTGCTATGGGTATTTTTGCCTATGTAATATCCCTCTGCTCTGAGGCAGATGCTTTTATAGCAAGGACCTTTGTACAGCAGTTTACAGTAGGCTCCCTTGTTACCTTTTTGATTCTTGGCCCTATGATAGACATTAAAAATACCTTAATACTGCTTTCATCCTTTAAAAAGAGGTTTGCCTTCGAGCTTATTCTTTTAATATTTTTACTTTGCATACTATTTGGAACATTTATAAATACATCAATGCTATTGAGGTGAGTATATGAGATTTGAGAATATATTATGGGCGGGAATTTTGTTTTTGCTTTTTTTAATATTGTCTATCTTAAATATTACAGGTAAAATATTTTATTTTCTTCATCCAAGGCTTTTTATATACAGTATCTTTGCATCGGTTATGCTTTTTATTTTATTTTTATTTGAGGTTTACAAGCTATTTAAGGAAAAACAGCATCACCACCAAAAAATAAGGATATTACCATATTTTATGTTTTTAATTTTCATTTTCGTGGCAGCAACCTATGAGTTTGAAAATGCGTCACAAAATATAGCACAAAACAAAGAGGCAAATTTTACATTTCCAATAAAAACAGTAGGGGGGAGGATTGAGGAGGATTTAATAGAGGTTAATAACAAAAACTATTTAGATGTAATGGATGAGCTCCATAAAAATTTAGATAAATATGTAGGAAGAAGTATTTTAATAGATGGCTTTGTATTTAAAGATAAAAGCTTTAACAAAAATCAGTTTGTAGTCGCAAGAATGCTCATAACCTGCTGTGCAGCGGATGCACAGATAATTGGATTAATGGTTGAGGGAGAAAATAATGTTAAGGAAAATGATTGGGTTAGAGTTAAGGGAGTTATAAAAAAGGGAGTATATAATGGAGAAATAATACCTGTTATCAAATGTAAGGGCGTGAAATTGATTGAAAAACTGAAGGAGGAATATATTTATCCATAAATTTTGATATAAAGGGTTTAAAAGGATTATTTAATTAATAAATTAACAAAAATAAAGTTTGAAATAATCAAAAAAATATGTAATACTATAACAAATACTTTTTAAGGGAGGTAATTAAATGGGCAAGATAAATGGTAAGATTATTGCAATAGCACTAGTAGTTTTAGTAGTACTTTGGGGTGTAGGGAGCTATAATGGGCTTGTAGCTTTAGATCAAAAAACAAAGGAATCCTACAGCCAAATACAAAATCAGCTACAAAGAAGAGCAGACTTAATACCAAATTTAGTTGAAACAGTAAAGGGATATGCAAAACAGGAAAGGGAAGTTATTCAGTCTGTAACAGATGCAAGAGCAAAGCTTGCAGGGGCAAGGACTCCACAGGAACAAGCTGCTGCAAATAATGAATTAAATAGTGCACTTTCAAGGCTATTAGTTGTTGTTGAAAACTATCCTAATCTAAAGTCAGATGCAAACTTTAGACAGCTTATGGATGAACTTGCTGGAACTGAAAACAGAATAGCAGTTGCAAGACGTGACTATAATGCTGCTGTTAAGGAGTATAATGTAAAAATAAAAAGGTTCCCTACAGTGATTATGGCAAGATTGTTTGGTTTCAATGAAAAACAATATTTTGAGGCAAATCCAAATGCACAAAATCCACCAGAAGTTAAGTTTTAGGGGGGAACTTTATGAAGAAAAAAATCCTCCCCTTAAGTTTGGTAATTCTATTATTTTTTAGTGTAATAGCCTTTGCTGAACCTATATTTTTAAAACCAACAGATTATAAATATTTCAATGACTTTGCAAATATAATAGACGCAGGTTCAAGGGATAAGATACTTCAAATTGGAAGTGAACTATATTCAAAGACAGGTGCTGAAGTAACAGTTGTAACAATAGATTCAACTGAGGGTTTGGGTATAGAGGAATATGCAAATGTACTTTTTAGAAGCTGGGGCATAGGACAGAAGGGAAAAGATAATGGAGTACTTCTTTTAGTTGCAGTAAAAGATAGAAAGATGAGAATTGAAGTTGGATATGGACTTGAAGGAGCACTTCCTGATGGTAAAACAGGACGAATTAGGGATGAGTATATACTTCCATATTTTAAGCAGGGAGACTACTCAAAGGGGATACTTCTTGGATATCAAGCACTATGTAGTGAAGTTGCAAGGGAATATGGTGTTCAGCTTGAGTCTTTAGATAAAAATATACCTCCTATTCGAAGTGGTAGTACATCTAAAACTGATACAAATATTATTTTTATTATAATATTTATAATAGTTCTATTAGGATTAGATGGTGTATTTTTTAGAGGAACACTTTTAAGAACTATACTTTATATACTATTTAGCTCAAATAACAGAGGAGGGCCAAGAGGTGGTTACGGAGGAGGAGGCTTTTTCGGAGGCGGAGGCTCATCTGGTGGCGGCTTTGGAGGCTTTGGGGGAGGTTCCTCGGGTGGTGGCGGCTCTTCAGGCAGCTGGTAACAAAAAGTGCCACCGACAGGTGAAATGTGACATTTTCCATAAAATATCATCTTGTAATTTAGGTTTAACGTAGTCTTCTACTTTTATAAGTGGTTAACCAATAATGTTTGACCAATAAAAAATTTAAGACAAAATCAGCTTAAAAATAATAGTGTATTCAATTTTGCTGAGAAATGAAAGATATCCTTATAGTTTTAGAGTTTAATCTCCCTAATATTAAAAGAGCATATCAAAAAAGTGACATTACCAAAAATAGGTAATGTCACTTTTCACGTGGGTGGCACTTTAGTGGGCTGCTTTAACTTCTGTCCATATTCTATCGTATTCCTTTAGCATATCCGATAAATCCTTATATACTTCACATCTCTTTAAAACTTCTTCATCAGGATATGCAGTTTTATCATTTTTAGTTTCTTCATCAAGTAGCTTATATGCCTCCTTATGTGGTGTGGAGTAGCCTATATATTCTGTATTTTTCTTTGCGATTTCAGTTTCACACATAAAGTTAATAAACATTTCAGCTTCCTTTTTGTGCTTTGAGGTCTTTGGTATTACCATACAGTCTACAAAAAGGTTGCTTCCTTCCTTTGGAACTGCAAACTCCAAATCAGGGTTTTGTTGTTTCATAAATACAGCATCTCCAGCCCAAGCTACAGCAAGTGCAGCCTCACCAGATATCATCTTATCCTTTATTTCATCCCCAACATATGCAAGTACAAGAGGCTTTTGTTTTATAAGTTCTTGTTTTGCCTGTTCTAATTTGTCCTTATCAGTTGTGTTTAATGAATATCCAAGCTTTTGAAGTGCAACGCCAATTGATTCTCTTTGGCTGTCAAGCATAAGTATTTGTTTTTTGTATTTTTCATTCCAAAGAATATTCCAGCTGTCAACAGGGTCAGATACCATCTTTTTGTTATATACTATTCCAACAACACCCCACATATAAGGAACTGAATATTCGTTGTTTGGGTCAAATTCAAGTCCCTTAAATTTTTCATCTATATACTTATAGTTTGGAACATTTGAAAAATCAATCTTTTGCAGCATATTTTCCTTTATCATTTTTGAAATCATATAGTCAGATGGAATAGCTACATCATAGGCTGTGCCTCCAGATTTTATCTTAACGTACATATCCTCATTTGTAGCGAAGGTTTCATAGTTAACCTTTATTCCATATTTATTTTCAAATTCAGATATAACAGATTCGTCAATATAATCTCCCCAGTTATATACATTAAGTGTTACCTTTTTTTCCTTAGAACAAGATGTAAATGGAAGCATAATAAGTACCATTAGAAAAACAGCTAAAAACTTATTTATTTTTTTCAATTAAACTCATCTCCTTTTCTTCTTTATTTGTTATTTTATTTATAAGAAGCAGCAGTATTAAAACAGTTAAAAAGAGCAGAGTAGATAGAGCATTTATTTCAGGCTTTATACCACGCCTTGCCATAGAATAAATAGTTATAGATAGGTTTGATACACCGCTTCCTGTTGTAAAAAAGCTAATTACAAAATCATCAACTGACAGGGTAAAAGCAAGTAGTGCACCACTTATAATCCCTGGCATAATCTCAGGTATTATTACCTTCCTTAATGCATAGGAAGGTGTTGCACCAAGATCAAGGGCAGCTTCATATATATTTGGGTTTAGCTGTTTTAGTTTAGGAAGCACAGATAAAACAACATAGGGAAGACAAAAGGTTATGTGGGATATAATCATTGTAAAGAGTCCCAATTTTAAATTTAGTGCAATAAATAAAACCATTAAAGAGATTGCAGTAACTATATCAGGATTTAAAACAGGAAGATAGGTTATATTTAAAAGTATCTTCTTTTGTCTTCTATGCATATTGTGTATTCCTATAGCAGCGAGCGTACCTAAAAATGTTGAAATTGCAGATGCAATAACTGCAACAAGCAGAGTATAGTACATAGACCGCATAATTTGTCTATCCTTAAAGAGCATAGAGTACCATTTAAATGTAAATCCTGTAAAGCTTCCTCTTGATTTTGATTCATTAAAGGAAAATACAATAAGTATTACGATGGGGGCATAAAGAAAGATGTATATAAGAGTAGTATATACTCTCTTTATAATTTTATTTACCATAGATTTACCCCCTCCTTATCCTTGTCAAATCGGTTCATAATCGCCATTGATATTAATATAATAACCATCATAACAATAGATATTGCAGAACCAAAGTTCCAGTCACCAACATTTATAAACTGCTGTTCAATTAAGTTACCTATTAAGGTAAATTGACCTCCTCCAAGTAGCCTTGAAATTGCAAAGGTTGTTACAGAAGGCATAAAAACCATTGTTATGCCAGATATTACACCTGGTAGACTAAGAGGAAGTGTAACCTTTATAAAAGTTATGATTTTATTTGCTCCAAGGTCATTTGCAGCCTCAATTAGGCTTCTATCTATTTTAATTAAAACTGTAAAGATTGGAAGAACCATAAAGGGTAAAAAGTTATATACCATACCTAATACTACAGCACTGTTTGTATACATTATATTTAAAGGACTTAAACCAATGGATGTTAAGAATTTATTTAATATACCGTTCTTTTCAAGCAATGTCATCCAAGCATAAGTTCTTAAAAGAAAATTCATCCACATAGGGATTAAAAACAAAAGAATTAGAGTATTTCTACGCTTATTATTTGTTTTTGAGATTATATACGCAATAGGATAGCCTAAAAGTAAGCATATAATAGTGCTTATTAGTGCAAGGTTTATTGAACGAAGTAAAACCTCAAGATAGATTGGCTCGAAAAATCTAACAAAATTTGAAACTGTTATTCCAGACTTTAAGCCATTTTTAAAGGTAAGGCTATATAGTAAAACAAGAAATAGTGGGAGTACAGCAAAAATTGTCATCCAAAAGAGGTAGGGGTAAGCATAATTTTTTCTCTTCATTTTACCTCACCTTTTTCATAATATGTATGTTGTCTGGCTCAACATCAAGGTAAACCTTTGTTCCCTTAGGTTCCATCTTGGTGCTGTGTATCTTAAAGGTATAATTTTCAGTGGTTACTGTCATTTCATAGTGTACTCCCTTAAATATTACGTTTTCTACATAGCCTTCGATTTTACCATTGTTTTCTCGGGAAAGTGTGATATCCTCAGGTCTAATAACTACATCAACAGGTTCGTTATTATCAAATCCTTTGTCAACACATTTAAATTTAACTCCAAATATTTCAACAAGGAAGTCCTCAAGCATAATTCCATCTATTATATTGCTCTCACCAATAAAATCAGCAACAAAGGCATTTTTGGGTTCGTTATAAATATCCTCAGGACGGCCTATCTGCTGGATAACTCCCTCATTCATAACAACGACTGTATCTGACATTGTTAAGGCTTCCTCTTGGTCGTGGGTTACAAATATAAATGTAATTCCAAGGGACTGCTGCATTTTTTTAAGCTCCGTCTGCATTTCTTTTCTAAGCTTTAAATCAAGGGCACCTAAGGGTTCATCTAATAAAAGTACATCAGGCTCATTTACAAGGGCCCTTGCAATTGCAACTCTTTGTTGTTGTCCACCACTTAGGGAGGATATCTCTCTTTTTTCAAATCCATCAAGGTTTACAAGGGAAAGCATATTTTTAACTCTCCTTTGTATTTCACCCTCACTTACCTTTTTTATTTTAAGCCCAAAGGCAATATTTTCAAAAACATTTAGGTGTGGAAAGAGTGCATACTTTTGGAATACTGTATTTACCTTTCTTTGATAGGGTGGAAGATTAGTTATATCCTTTCCCTCAAAGTATATTTTCCCACTGGTTGGGGTTTCAAACCCTCCAATTAATCTTAGGGTTGTTGTTTTACCGCACCCACTTGGCCCTAAAAGAGTGATGAATTCATTTTTTCTTACATAAAGATTCAAATTTTTAATAACAGTATTATCTTCGTAAATTTTAGTTATGTTGTTAAGTTCAAGTATTTTTTCTGACAATTTATATCCTCCCTTCATTAAAAAGTAGGTGGACTTGAAATCCATAATACCTGCGATTTTGTTTTACAATTATTTTTAATATAATGATTTGAATTTGGTTTAAAATAAAAACATTCTCCTTTTTTGAGCTTATATTTTTTGTTTCCTATAAAAAGGGTGATAGAACCGCTTAAAACATATCCAAATTCTTCACCATCGTGGGGTGTATCAACCTCTGATGAACCTCCTTCATCAAGGGTAATAATTATAGGCTCCATAATATTTTTTTGAGCATTTGGAACTATCCAGCTTATAATGTTTTTTAGCTCTTCGTTTTCCTTTTCGAAGGCGTCCTCCTTTTTAAAGACAACCTTTTCATCATTGTCGTCATTAAAAAAATCCTTGATATTTGTTCCAAGGCATTCTAATATGTCCATCAAAGTTGCAATAGAAGGGGATGTTAAATCTCTTTCAAGTTGAGAAATAAAGCCCTTTGACAGTTCGCACCTATCGGCAAGCTCCTCCTGTGTTAGGCCATTTTTAATTCTTAATTCCTTGATTTTTTCACCTATCTTCATTTTTACACCCTTTACCATTATATTAAACTTTTTGTTTACTATTACTAAACATATATAATTATATAACATAGGTAAAAAAAGTCAATATATTAAATTAGTAGAAATGTTTTAACTAATGAGCAACAGAAGTCACCTACTTTTGTAGGTAAGCGATGAATGCCGCTTAATTTGAAAAATTTAAAATGATAACAAAGCTAAACTAAAATACATAATAGTATTATTGAGTAGGTTACAGTCCTTTGAGGGGGGAGATTGCTCTAATTGGAGTATCTATTACGAAGCCTCCACCTCCATTGATATATATAATTAACTGAAAAAGGAGCTAATAAATGACTTATTAGCTCCTTTTGGCATATCATTAGGTAATATATGGATAATGTCACATTTCACCTGGGTGGGAGACTTCCGAAAAAATCAAATTATTTTTAAAAGCATACTATATATAGTATGCACAAATTATCATTTATACGCTATATATAGTGGTGACAATTTTTGAGGTATCATTTTTTCGGAGCTCTTGGTGGCACTTTTATAGTTGTATAAATCCTATTTTTCGTTGCATTTTTCTTAGTGTTTTGTTTGCTACGTAGTTTGCCTTTTCGGCACCTTTTCTATATATTGATTCAAGGTATGCTTTGTCTGAAATAAGTCTGTTTACCTCGTCTTGAATTGGTTTTAGCTCTTCAATTACAATTTCTGCAACATCCTGCTTTAGCTTTGCATAGCCCTGACCTTCATAGTCTGCTACTATATTTTCAGGCCTTCTTCCTGTGATTGCAGATATAATGTTAATTAAGTTCTTTATTCCAGGCTGTTCGTCTGTATAGTTTATAACTCCAACAGTATCTGTTACAGCCCTTGAAATCTTCTTTCTAATTATATCTGGGGAATCGTTTATTAATATATATCCATTTGGATTATCCTCTGATTTTGACATTTTCTTTTCAGGGTTTTGTAGGTCCATTATCTTTGCACCAGCCTCAGGTATATATGCTTCTGGAACCTTAAAGGTTGGGCTATATAGATTATTAAACCTAATTGCTATATCCCTTGCAAGTTCAAGGTGTTGCTTTTGATCCCTTCCAACAGGCACAAGGTCTGTGTTGTATAAAAGTATGTCGGCTGCCATAAGTACAGGGTAGTTGAAAAGTCCTGCACTAATGCTCTCACCAAGCTTTTGAGATTTATCCTTATATTGTGTCATTCTGCTAAGCTCTCCCATATAGGTAAAGCAGTTTAAAAGCCATTGTGCCTCACTGTGGGCAGGAACGTGGGATTGAATAAATAGAGTACACTTATCAGGGTCTATACCTGATGCTATGTAGGTTGCAAGTATTTGAAGTGTACGAGCCCTTAAATCCTTTGGTTCCTGTTTTACTGTGATTGCGTGAAGGTCAACAACACAGAAATATGAATCATATTCCTCCTGAAGTTTTACCCAATTTTTTATAGCACCTAAATAGTTACCTAAGGTTAATTCACCAGAGGGTTTAATTCCACTAAATAATACCTTTTTTTGCTCTTCCATAGTGATCCTCCTTTCAAATGTATAAAAATAAAAGCCCTATGCAAAGCATAGGGCGTAATATTACGCGGTACCACCTATTTCAAGAAGCAAAGGCTTCTCCTCTGAAGGATACAAACATATCCTGCTCCTTTAACGGTGAGCCTCCGTTTTAGGCTACTTAAAGTTCACCCAAATCCTCAAGGACCCATTCGGCCTATGGTAAGTTACTGCATTTCCACCCCCAGCAGCTCTCTTTAAACATCCCATATGCTTACTTGCTTCCCTTCATTGGATTTGTACTTTTTATTTTTATTATTTTATTATATGCAAAAAATAAATAGCTTACAAGTATTTTATAAAATTTTCTATATACAAATTAATAAAATATTACAAAAATTTCACATATATTAACTTTTGCAAATATTGTGGTATAATATTTTAGACTACTGATGAAATGAGGGACAAAAGGTGAAAATACTTGTTGTTTCAGATAAAGAATCAAGCTATATATGGGATCATTTTGATAAAAAAAGGTTTGAAGGGATAGACCTTATAATCTCCTGTGGTGATTTAAAGGCAGAATATCTGTCTTTTTTAGTAACTATGATAAATGCACCTTTATTTTATGTCCACGGAAATCACGATAGAAGTTATAAAACAAATCCTCCTGAGGGATGTACCTGTATAGATGATAAAATAGTTGTATTTAATGGAGTAAGGATATTGGGTATTGGTGGGAGCCCTCTATATAATGGAAAAGAATTTCAATATACAGAAAAGCAGATGGAAAAGAGGGTGCAGAGGCTCACACCAAAAATTTGGTGGTATGGAGGCTTTGATATTTTAGTAACCCATACACCTGCCTTTGGTCTTGGAGATGCACCGGATGTTGTACATACAGGGTTTAGAGTGTTTAGAAAACTGCTCGATAAGTATAAGCCTAAGTATTTTCTTCACGGACACCAGCACCTAAACTATGCAAATGGAACAAGAATAATAAACTACAACGAAACAACTATAATAAATGGATACAGATACCACATATTTGACTACTAAAAAGTGCCACCCAGGTGAAATGTGACATTACCATATTATGGAACATTTCGCCTGGGTGGGAGACCTTCGAAAAAATCAAATCGTTTTTTTAAAACATACCATTTATTGTATCTTGTACTATCTTTATATACTATATGTTGTGGTGGCGATTTTAAGGTATTATTTTTTCGGAGCTCTTGGTGGCAAATCTAAAATTAATTTGTTATTAAGTTTCTAATAGAACAACATTATCCACATACCACTTCATAGAAAGTATCTGCTCGTATGTTGCAGAGTCTCCCTTTTCAATTTGTAGCATTCCTTTGTTGTCGTATATAGGGCCTGTAAAGGGATTGTATAATCCATCTGCAATCATTCGTTTCATAAATTCAACAAGCTTTTGTGTCTCCTCTGGAACATCATTTTTAGAGTAGTAAATATCTAAAACTCCTGCATCAATTCCCCACCAGAAGTTATAGGACTTGTTTGTTCCTGCAAATATATCTGTAATGTTTTTTACCTGTTCATTTAAAACGCTCTTTAATATCCTTTCATAGAATACTCCCCATCTCCAAATAGGAGCAGCATAGTACTTTTCAGGTTTTTGAGTTTCACTATTAATTGACGTTAACATTGAATATACACCAAACATCTTTGTTACAGGATGATTTACATCTATAGTCATATTAGAGATTATATCAACGCCAAGTTCTATTAATTTTTTATCTGCATCTATAGATTTATCTCCCTTATTCCAATCTCCAGTCCAAGAAACATAAACTGAAGCATAAGGATTTACAAGCTTTGCACCAAGTGAAAAGGCATTTATAGAACTTACTACCTCGTGACTTGGGGATGTTGCAACATATCCTATTTTGTTATTTTTAGAAAGTGCACCTGCAATGAGCCCTGTTAAAAATCTTGGCTCATAGGTTCTTCCAAAATAATTATTAACCTGTGTATAGGGAGAAAACTCCGAACAGTTAAAGAACTTTATATCAGGGTATTCCAGAGCACATTTTAATGTTTCCTTATGGTATATAGGACTTGTTGTAAATATTACATCATATCCAACCTCAGCAAGGTCCTTAAATACACTATATGCACCTTCTCCAAAGGGTACATTTTCAACATATTCAGTAGAAACCTGTTCCTTTAGAACCTCTTCTATATGCTGTCTTCCAAGCTCGTGGGCATAGGTCCACCCCGATGATTCAATAGTTCCAGCATAGGCAAATAGAACCTTAAGCTTCTTTTTAGGTATAACAAATGTACTTAATGTTTGAATTAAATTTTCCTTAACCTCAAGGGGAGATGTTTGTATATTTGCATAATCAACATTTGATAAAGATTTAAGCTCTGGAATTAAAAGTCTTATCCTTTGAGTTACCTCCTCCCTTGAGGTATCAATAAAGGGAAGACCATATAGTTTAAAATATTCAAATAGAGCATCTCCTGTTGTAATAGGTATATTTCCCCCGCCTAATGATTTATATATCTCCCTAAAGGGTATATAAATATATCTTTCAAAATACTTATATCTATTTTCCTTAAATTCATCTGAATCTATACTAAGATTGTCTATGGCCTTTAACAGCCTGTTAAATCTATTCTTTTTGCTAAAATAAATTGAATTTAATCCTGTTATTTTATTAAAATTCAAAAACTCATAGTATATCTTTATATCGTGGTTGTTTTCATCGTACTTTGGAATAATTCTTGTTACATCTGCAGGTATTGAATAGGCATCAAAATACTTTAAAACACTAACCCTTTTGTTGCCCTCAACTACATAAAACCAGTTTAGATACTCATAAACCTTAATAGGATCCCTTATTCCCTCCTCAAGATGGGCAGCACATAGGTTTACCCATTTTGTCTGCATCTCTGTGTTTTCGTTTAAAAGGGGCATAAAGTTTCTTGCAAAGGACAAACTCCTAAGGTGAGAATATGTTCCAACAACCTTTTTAAGAGGTATTTCAACAAGTCCAAGATTAACTTCTGAAACAATATCTGTATTTTTAATAACACCTTCAAGGGATGGAAGATATCCAGATTCACCCTTTGAGGCATATTTATTATATTCCTTTATAGCTAAACGTCTTGCCGCAGAATAATGCTCTCTTGCTTCATTTAAAACATTGTTTTTCATCTATATCACCCTTAAAAGTCAAACTATAGTTTATATTATATTCTACAATATTAAAAAAAAATAGCAAAGAAAATATTAATTTACTTTTAAAAAATATCTTATGTGGAAAAATAAAATAAAAAGAGGTGATAGGATGGACGAAAGATGGAGGCAGGGAATGTATGTGTTCCCATTTGCACCCTTTACAAACCTATATGACATAAAACAGGAGCACGATACCTACAGGGTTTATGTAAATGGCGACTATATCGGAAACAAGACAATATTTAGCCAAGGAGAGGATATTAAAGACATTGAGGGATTTTTAAAGAGCAGAGGTTTTAAAAATATATCTTCACAAATCATAGGAAATCAGTATAATATAGAAGTTGCAGATGAATTTTTAGAAGAAGCAAAAAGAAACCTCAATGTTTATCTTAATAATAGATAAGCAGGAGATATCTCCTGCTTAAATTTATCTTCTAAAAAGATTTTTTATGGCTTCCTTTGTTCTTTCCATAAATTGTTCCTTTTTCTCAAGATAATTTTTATAGGTTTCTTCATCATAATATCTTTCATCATCTTTATAGAAGCCCATAACATCACCACCTTATTTTTATTATGTGCAGAGGGGATGTTTTTAATGTGCTATGTTAATAGATTAACAAACAGTAAATTTAATACACCATTGAATAAAAATACTATATTATTTTTCTTGCAATTATGTAATTATCACATTATAATAAAAAATATAAAAATATTATTAAAATATTTATAATATTTTTACAATTTTACCAAGGAGGTTACGAATATGAAAAAGTTTAATGATGTACTTGTAATTGGACTTGCACTGTTTGCAATGTTCTTCGGAGCAGGTAACCTAATATTCCCACCATATATTGGACTTATATCAGGAGATAAGTGGTTTGTATCTCTAATAGGTTTCCTTCTAACAGGAATAGGTCTACCTTTAATAGGAATTATAGTTATGTCAAAAAATAACGGTAAGTTTGAAAATTTTGCAGGAAAAGTTGGGACAAACTTTAGTAAAGGACTTGGAATAATAATAATGCTTGCTATAGGACCTCTTCTTGCAATACCAAGAACGGGTGCTACAACATATGAAATGGCTATAAAGCCAATCTTCCCAGGCGTAAGCCCAATAGTTGTTACAACAATATTTTTTGCAATAAATTTATATCTTGTTATAAATCCATCATCAGTAGTAGATAAGATAGGAAAAATACTAACACCAGTTCTTTTGACAATGCTGGCAATAATAATATTTAAAGGAATAACTACACCAATAGGTACTCCAGTTACAACAGGAATAGAAAATCCATTCTCAAAGTCCTTTGCAGAAGGATACCAAACAATGGATGCTCTTGCCTCAACAGTATTTGCA
The DNA here is from genome assembly GCF_020054765.1 of Caloramator sp. Classification (NCBI taxonomy): domain Bacteria; kingdom Bacillati; phylum Bacillota; class Clostridia; order Eubacteriales; family Clostridiaceae; genus Caloramator; species Caloramator sp. Next base: position 15,053 of record NZ_JAIHAO010000013.1, read on the forward strand.
GGAATAGTAATTGCAAATGTAGTAGCAAAGGGATATAAGGATACAAAGGATCAAGTAAAACTTACACTACTTGCAGGTGTGATTGCAGCAGCAGGACTTCTTCTTGTATATGGAGGACTTATGTATCTTGGTGCAACAGCATCAGGAACCGTAAGTGCTGATATATCAAAGACTCAACTTACAATAATGATTACAGAGAAACTACTTGGAACATTTGGTAAGGTAGCCTTAGGTATTGCGGTTGGATTTGCCTGCCTTACAACTTCAGTTGGACTTACTGCAACAGCAGGAGAGTTCTTCTCAGGTTTAACTAACAACAAATTAAGCTACAAGCTTGTTGTAACAGTTGTTACTATCTTTAGTGCAGTTGTATCAAACTTTGGAGTTGAAAAGATAGTAAAACTTGCAGTGCCATTACTTGTTACTGTGTATCCAGTTGTTATAGTTCTAATAATACTAAATATATTTGATGAATTTATAAAGAACAAAAACTGCTATGCAGGTGCAGTATATTTAACACTAATAGTAAGTATAGTTGACGGACTTGCAGCAATAGGTGTAAACTTAAAGGGTATACAAGCAATGATAGCAAAACTTCCATTTGCAAGTGCAAGCTTTGCTTGGATTGTACCAGCTTTAGTAGGATTTATAATACCACTTTTATTTTCAAAAAAGAAACAAACAAATAACTAAAATAAATTGAGGGGTGGGGGGTCTTGCAGATACCATTACCACCTGTAATGCCTAAGTTTATGGTATTTAGGTTTATTGCAGGAATAATAATAAGGCTTATAGGACTATGGGGATACTATATTTTATTAATAGGTTTAGCTTTAATAATTTGTTTAAGGTTTTCATATAGGGCATATAAGAATGGAAGTTATGAGACAGTGTTTTTGATAGTGTGTTTTTTTCTAATAATAGTGGGAGGAATAATTGCACTGGTGAATTCATAAGGGTGTTAGAAAAAGATATATCATTATAAGCCATATGAAGGCTTTTAAGGCATTCGTTTATTTCGCTAATCAAATCTAAGCTTTTCTTTGTTTGAAAAAGTCTTACCCTCGCGATGCCGTCGTCCTGATGGCCGCTCGGCTCGGCACGTCCTGTGCCGAATTACGGACTTTTTTCAAAGTCGAAAAGCTAAGATTTGCTAAAGCTCATAAAAGAGCCCAAATACCTTCATATGGCTTTTTTCAAAATGGAACTATTTTATAGTATGTAGACACATAAGGGTGTTAGAAATATCTTTTCTAACACCCTATATTTATAGTATATTATAATTAACAGTAAATTTGGGGGTAATATATATGTTAAGACACGCCGTATATGTTGAGGAAAAAGGATTTATATATAAAGATGAAATAAATAAAGATGATTTAAATAGAATTGTAGAAATGTTTAATTTAGAAGAAAAAAATGTAGGCAATACCTACACATATTTTAAATTGGAATCTGGGGATTTTGTATTGGTTAAGTCCTTTTTAATAGATGATAAAAATGCACTTCACATAGTTTTATTTGATGAAATTAATCCACTCAATTTGATTAAAGAGAACATTTTTATAAATTTCCTTGAGGATGTAGAAAATCTTAAAAGAGAAGTGGAAGAAAACTTTAATTTTGATGATGCAGAGGAATTTTTAAAATCAAGGCAGGATAGAAGTATTAAAGACATTGTATATCTTCTACTAAAGGGAGGAAAAATCACAATAATAGATGAAGTGGAGAACCATAAAAAATGGATAGAGGCGATATATTATTGCTTCAATGAAGCCTCCTCAAAAAATATAACCTTCACAACAAACTCCTACTTTAAAGGAGATGTAAGGTTATATTTGCTTAATGAGAATATACAAAAATCATCCTATACATTTGACTTTAAAAGAGGAATAGGCCCAAAGCTTATGATAAATACACCCTATGTTAAATTTATAGACTCAGGTGTATATGCCTCAAAGAAAATATACCGAACCTATATGAACTTTATTGAGTATTTCAACTACACTTTACTTGATGAAGAGCTAAATAATAGTTATAATTTATTTCTTCTTTTAAACGTTCCTAATATAGTAAATGATGATGGTGCTATAAAGGAGGCCCTTAAATTTCTTTTAAAATACATAAAATCTGAAGAGAGACAAGCCTTTATAGAAAACTACATAAACTCCCTTGATTTGCTTTGGGATAAAGTAAATAGTGATATTGCAGAGGAATTCTATCTTTTTATGTTTAAGGATATTGAGCACAAAAAGGGAGTATATGATAGAATAGTCTCTATATTTTATAGGAGCTATTTTAATATTATAAAGGAAATTGTAGGTTTTGATAGTGCAGTTGAACTGTTTGACAGGATGTTAGAGTTAAACAAGGAAAAACCTTATTTTAAAACCTATGTACTTGATAAAACCTTCTTTAAATTTGTTGAGGATTTTGTTGACCTTGATGTAGCAAATGAAATTGCCCTTTATATTGCAGTATCCTGTGCAGTAAGTTCAGGACTTTCCTATATTCAGCTTAAAAATATAGAGGGCTTTAATAAAACCTTAACACAAGGTATAAGTGATAGGATAATAAAATATATATTAGATAAAATAGAGGGAGATATAGATTTTGCTATAGGTTTTATAATAGATGTTGAAGGATTATTAGAAGCCTCTTTAATAAGAAATAAACTATATGAAATATATAAAAGGGAAAAAAGCGAAGTTAAAAGAGGTATATATAAAAGGCTAATTGAAGCAGACAAAAAGGAACTATCCTTTGAAATTTTCAAAAGAGGTCTTGAAGAGAGTGAGGATGTAGTAAAATATTTTGAAGAATATAGAAGAGAAATTTTAGACTATTTTATGGAATATTCAAAGGAATATTTAGGAAAAATAATAAACGAGTACTTTAAAAGTTTAAACAGGCAGGATAGATTTCAGGAGGCAAAGAAGCTCCTATTTGAATATATAATAAACACATCCTACACAATAAACAAAGAGGCAGAATGCAGTATAGTACAAAATTTTGAGCTTGGAATTACCCTTGAAAACTACCTTGAAAATAAGGAACTTATTGAACAGGTAAGAGGTATAAAGGCAAGGAGAGATATTAAAACAAGAATTGATATGTCTTTTTTAGATGTAATATACCTAATAGATGATTTTAGTGGTGGAGACTTTGGTGAACTTATTGATGAAATAAAATATGTAATAAAAGAATATGATATAGAAACCAGCATAAGGCACAGAAACATAATACTATATAAAGTAGGCAAATACATAACAAACTTTGAATACCATAAAACTCTATTTGATCTTTTTTATGATGAAGAGGATATACTTGCCTACTTTGAATTTATAAAAATAAATAGAAGGGAAGAGAGCTATAAAGACATACTCTCAAGCTTTATTGTCTACTACCTATACTACATAGAACCAAAGTATAGGCTCTTAAATAGAGAGGATAAAAATACTGAAATAGAAGAGGCAATGATAAATGAACTTACAACCTTTAAAAGCAAGGATTTAGGCTATTTTGATGAAAAAATTAAAGAAACCTTTGAAAATTTACATTTAAGTATTCCTATAAAATGGAGTATAATATTAAATAATACAAAGCAAAGGATGACTTTAAAATATAAAATTTTGAACCTTTTTAAAGGGTAAATGAGGTGAGGTTATGAAGGCAGAACTTATATGTGTTGGTACAGAACTATTACTTGGAGACATTATAAACACCAATGCAGCCTTTATCGCAAGAAACTTAGCAGCACTTGGGATTGACCATATATATGAGGTGGTTGTTGGTGATAATAGGGAGAGGTTACTATCTCAACTTGAAATTACAAAACAAAGGGCAGATATTATTATCCTCTGCGGAGGACTTGGCCCAACACAGGATGATTTAACAAGAGAAACGGTTGCAGAACATTTAAATAAAAAGCTCATATATAACGAAAATGTATATAAGCATATAGAAGAGTATTTCAAAAAAATAAAAAGGCAATTAACAGAGAATAGCAAAAAACAGGCCTATGTAATAGAGGGTGCAAAGGTTTTAATGAATGAGTGGGGAACAGCACCAGGGCTTATATGTGAAGCTGAAAACAAAACCTATATACTTCTCCCAGGTCCTCCAATGGAGCTTGAACCTATGTTTGAAAAGTATGTACTTCCATATCTTAAGGAAAAGAGTAGAAATGTAATCCTTTCAAAAACAATTAAGATTATGGGAATAGGAGAGGCCCAAGCAGAGGAGATGATTATAGATTTAATAAAAAGCCAAAATCCAACTGTTGCACCCTATGCAAAAAATGGAGAGGTACACTTTAGAATAACTGCAAAGGCAAAGACAGAAGAGGAGGCAAGAGGTTTAATAGAGCCTGTATATAATAAATTAAAGGAGATTTTTGGAATAAACATATATGCAGAGGATGATGAGACTTTAGAGGAGGTTGTGGCAAAGCTTCTATTTGAAAAAAAACTTACAATTGCCGTTGCTGAATCCTGTACAGGAGGACTTGTTACAGCACAGCTTGTAAACTACCCAGGAATATCAAAGGTTCTTTTAGAGGGTGTTGTAACTTACAGTAACGATGCAAAAAAGAGCAGGTTAAATGTTAGCGAAGAAACTCTAAAACTACACGGGGCTGTTAGCTATCAGACTGCAATAGAGATGGCAGAGGGAGTTGCAAAGACAGCAAAGGCAGATGTTGGAATATCCACAACAGGAATTGCAGGCCCATCTGGAGGAACAAGTAAAAAGCCTGTTGGACTTGTTTATCTTGGGGTATATATAAAGGGATATAAAACCTTTAAGGAGCTAAGACTTACAGGAGATAGACAAAAGATAAGAGAGAGGGCAGCAAAGGAACTACTAAACTTTTTAAGAATGGAGCTAAATACAGAGATGATTGGGAAGTAGCCCAATCATCTTACAAAATTCTGTTCAATTATTCTTCTTAAACTCTTTTCAAAATTAAGGTTATGTGTATGGGTCCTTTTTTTAGGATTTGATGTTTTTCCACCACTTTCCCTAACCTTGTAATTTACATATCTTTGCATAAGAAGAGAATCTATGTTTTGATTTGTAAATATAAGGCCATTTTGATTTATGGCAAAGGTTCCCTTAGACAGAACCATTGCAGCAACACCATAATCCTGTGTTACAACAATATCGCCCTGTTTTGCTTCGTTTACAAGGGCAAAGTCGACAGAATCTCGTCCCTTTCCTACGATAATTGTTTTAGAATATCCATCATCTATTATATGGGATGTATCCATAAACATTAAAACATCCAGTTTATACTCCTTAGCAACCTTCACAATTATATCCTTCACAGGACACGCATCAGCATCAACCAAAATCCGCATAACTACCTCCAACAATTTCTGTTTAATAAAATTATATGTTTAATTGTATCAAATAATTTTATGTAAAGGTGTAAAAATAATTTAAATAGGGGGATTTTTATGAATAGGTATAAAGACTACATAAAGAGGTCCCACGACAGATGCCACCTATATAATATTGATAAGGATTTAAAATATAGTAGAATTATACTTACCCAAAATGAACTAAATGAGAGGCTAATAAAAAATAGAAAGCTTATTTTATCTGCCATTCCCTTTATGAATATGCTCTACGACTTTGTAAAGGGATATGATTTTTTTCTAATTCTAACAGATAAAGAGGGTTGTATTTTAAATATCTTAGGAGACCAAAACATACTAACAGAGGCCTTTGAGCTTAAGATGGTGCCAGGTGCCTTTATGTCTGAGGAGGCAATAGGAACAAATGCTATGGGAACAGCCTTAAAGGAAAAAAGGCCTGTTCAGGTCTCAAAGGATGAACACTTTATATATGCCTACCATAAGTGGACGTGCTCTGCAGCACCAATTAGAAACAAAGATGGTGATATAATAGGATGCCTTGACATTACAGGCTATAGCGAAAATGTCCATCCCCATACCTTAGGAATGGTTGTTGCAGCAGCCTTTGCGATAGAGAGGGTTATTGAAAATGAAGTTTATCTTGATGAAATAAATAAATCAAAAAGGTATATAGAAAGGATGTTTAATTCAATTGAGGCTGGAATTTGTGTCTGCAGTGAAGAGGGTATTATTGGATACTACAATAGTAGATTCAAGAGCCTTTTTAATATAAAAAAAGATGGTGTAGCAATGTCCGACTTAATATATGATTATGATGAAATAAAAAAGAAGCTATTAAAGGATGGGGAGCTAAAGGATTTAGAGGTTTATGTTAAGGCAGATATAAATAAGCTCTCTTTGACCTTAAGTATATATCCAAGCTACACCTCAGGTGAAAAGGAGTATGTATGCGTATTTAAAGAGATTAAAAGGGAAAGAAGGCTGATAGATAAAATATCCTCTTCAAAGGCAATATATACCTTCGATAAAATAATAGGTCAGAATGAAAATTTTAAGGCGACCGTTGAATATGCAAAAAAGATATCAGATAGCAAATCAACTATACTAATACTTGGAGAGAGCGGAACAGGTAAGGAGGTATTTGCCCAGTCCATCCACAACTATAGCAGTAGATGTGATAAGCCCTTTGTTGCTGTAAACTGTGCAGCAATCCCTTCAAACCTAATAGAATCTGAACTATTTGGTTATGAAGAGGGTGCCTTTACGGGTGCAAAAAAGGGAGGATATGAGGGTAAGTTTCAACAGGCAAATGGAGGAACGATATTCTTAGATGAAATAGGTGATATGCCCCTTGATATGCAGGTTAAGCTTCTTAGGGTTATAGAGGAAGGGGTTATAGTAAAAATAGGAGGCAATACCCCAAAATATGTAGATGTAAGGATAATAGCAGCAACCAACAGGGATTTAAAAAGGCTTGTTGGGGAGGGAAGGTTTAGAAGTGACCTATACTATAGACTTAATGTACTACCTCTATATATTATGCCCCTCAGAGACAGGAGGGATGACATACCCTATTTAATCAAATATTTTATGGATAAGTTATCAAAAAGGCTAAATAAAAAGCCTGTAATTATAGATGATAATGAAATGGAGAGGTTAATTTCCTATGACTGGCCAGGAAATATCAGGGAGCTTGAAAATTATGTTGAGTATGTAATAAACATAGGGCATATACCACAGACACTAAAGGAGGCAAGTGAAAAGGATGTAAATAGGTTTACTCCAAGAACCTTGAGTGAAGTTGAAAAGAGACACATAGAAAATACACTAAGGCATTTTGAATATAGTGTAACAAAGGCAGCAAAGGCACTTGGTATAGGCAGAAACACCCTTTATAGAAAGATAAAGGAGTATAATATAGACCTGTCTGTTCCAAAATAGAACAAAGTTCCAATAAAGAACACCTATTATATAACAAAAATGAACTATAATAGAACAGTATAATTAAATATGTTTGTTAGTGATTGTGGCAGGCATTAATTATAGCCTGCCTTTACTTATTTACTTAGTATCTTGAATACTTCTTCACTATATAACGGAGTCTTTGGCATAAATCTTGCTTTTTATAGATTAAGTTTCAAATAGTTTGAAACTTAATATGAAGGGAGGTTTTTATATGTTTGGCTACAGGGGAACAATACTTAGAGTGAACTTAACAACAGGTGAAATTAAAAAGGAACAATTAGACAAAAATCTTGCTGAAAAATTTATAGGAGGAAGAGGACTTGCCACAAAACTCTATTATGATGAAGTTGGAGCAAAGGTAGACCCCTTTGATGAGAAGAATAAGATAATAATAGCAACAGGCCCTCTAACAGGAACAATAGCCCCAACAGGTGGAAGGTATATGGTTGTAACAAAGTCCCCCTTAACAGGAACAATTGCTTGTTCAAATTCTGGTGGCTTCTTTGGTGCAGAGCTAAAAAATGCAGGTTATGATATGATTATTATAGAAGGAAGGGCACAAACCCCTGTGTATTTATGGATAGAGGATGATGTTGTTGAAATTAGGGATGCATCACATCTTTGGGGTAAGGTTGTATCTGAAACTACAGACGAACTTAAAAAAGTTTCAAAGGAAAAGTCGAGAGTTCTATGCATTGGCCCTGCTGGTGAAAAACTTTCCAAGGTTGCAGCAGTAATAAATGACTATGATAGAGCAGCAGGACGTTCTGGTGTTGGTGCTGTAATGGGCTCAAAGAATTTAAAGGCCATAGTTGCAAAGGGAACAGGAAAAGTTGAACTTAAATTTGAAGATGAATTAAAGCAGACTGTTCAGGACTGTATAAAGAAATTAAGGGATAACGGCGTTACAGGACAGGGACTTCCAACCTATGGAACTGCAGTTTTGGTTAATATAATAAACGAAAATGGTGTTTTCCCAACAAATAACTTTAAAGAGGCCTACTTTGAAAAGGCAGACAACATAAGTGGAGAGACTATGACTGATAAGTATCTTGTTAGAAAGAACCCCTGCTATCGTTGTCCAATAGCCTGTGGAAGATGGGTAAAGATTGAAGCATTAAATATGGAGGCAGGCGGTCCTGAATATGAAACCCTATGGGCCTTTGGTGCAGATTGTGGAATTGACGATATTCAGGCTATCTTTTTAGCAAACCACCTATGCAATGAATATGGACTTGATACCATCTCAACAGGTGCAACAATAGCAGCTGCAATGGAACTCTATGAAAAGGGACTAATAAAGGATGATGAGGTAGAGGGAACACCACTTAAGTTTGGTAACAAGGATGCAATAATTGAATGGACAAAAAAGATGGGACTCCGTGAAGGGTTTGGAGATAAACTTGCAGAGGGTTCCTACAGGCTATGCGAAATGTATGGTGTACCTGAACTTTCAATGTCTGTAAAGAAACAGGAACTACCCGCCTACGACCCAAGAGCAATACAGGGACACGGACTTGAATATGCAACATCAAATAGAGGTGGATGCCACGTTAGAGGATATATGATTTCACCTGAAATTTTAGGTCTTCCAGAAAAACTTGATAGACACTCCCTTGAAAACAAGGCTGAATGGGTTAAGGTATTCCAAGACCTAACAGCGGTTATAGACTCCCTTGGGCTTTGTCTATTTACCTCCTTTGCACTTGGGGCAGAAGACTATGCAAAACTTTTAGATGCAGCCTGCGGATTTAATTATGATAAAGACAGTATTCTTGAGGCAGGGGATAGGATATACAACCTTGAAAGGATGTTTAACCTTGATGCTGGAATAAATCCAAGTGAAGATACACTTCCAAAGAGACTATTAACTGAGCCTATTCCAGATGGCCCATCAAAGGGACACGTTCATAGATTACAGGAGTTACTACCAAAATACTACGAGGTTCGTGGATGGGATGAAAAAGGAATACCAACAAAGGAGAAACTTCAAAAACTTGGCCTATAAAGGATGATTTTGATGAAAGTTAGAGTAAAACTATTTGCTACCTTAAGGATTGGGAGAGATAAGGATAATATATATGAATTAAAGGATGGAACAAGGGCAATAGACGTAATTAATATGCTGAACATTAAATTAGACGATGTTAAGATTCTTCTCATAAACGGACAGGATGGAGATTTTGATGTGCAGCTTAAGGATGGGGATGTACTATCAATATTTCCACCTGTTGGTGGGGGATAAAGAAGGAGTAGGATTTCCTACTCCTTCTTTTCTCCCTTATATAAGCTGTCCACAAGAATAGCAATTGCATTATCCCCTGATACGTTACAAGCTGTACCAAAGCTGTCTTGAGTTATATAAAGTGCTATCATAAGTGCAAGCTGAGCTTCTGAGAAACCAAGCATTGATTGAAGTATTCCAAGTGCCGCCATAACTGCACCGCCAGGAACACCAGGTGCCGCAACCATAGTTACACCAAGCATAGCAACAAAACCAGCCATTTTAGAAAACTCAACAGGCATATTGTTTAGCATCATAACAGCAATTGCACAGGATGTTAATGTTATTGTACTTCCTGATAGATGTATTGTTGCACATAGTGGAACAACGAACTCTCTTATTCCCTTTGACACTCCCATATTTTCTGAACATTGTAGGTTAACAGGGATTGTAGCAGCTGATGATTGTGTACCTATTGCTGTTAGGTATCCAGGGATTTCCTTCTTAATTGTAGTAAATATATTTTTCTTTCCTACTGAACAAGCTATTGTATATTGGAAAAGTATTATTATTAGGTGTACTGCTATTACTACTAAGAATACCTTCCAGAATACACCAAGTATTCTTCCAACTTCACCTGCATATGTCATATTTGCAAATATACCCATAATGTGAACTGGTAGAAGTGGTATTATTACGTTTCTTATAGTCTTTTCCATTATTTTTTGGAATTCGCTTGCTATATTATATAGTGTCTTTTCTTTTATTGATGCAATTCCAAGTCCAAGTAAGAAGGCGAGGATAAGTGCTGTCATAACTCCCATAACAGGAGGCATATCAATCTTAAAGAATGGTGCAAGAAGCTTGTCCTCTGGGTTTCCAGCATCGCTTAAAACCTCAGCAGTGTGTATAAATAGTGGGAAGAAGGACTTTGTAACAAAGAATGCAAAGAAACCAGCAATTAGTGTTGAAATATATGCAATTGCTGTTGTAAGTCCAAGTAGCTTTCCGGCACCTTGTCCAAGGTCTGCAATACCTGCAACAACAAATCCTAATATTATTAGAGGTATACAGAAGCCAAGGAAGCTACCAAAGATAGCGTTGAAGGTAGCAAGTAGTCTTACTACTGGTGCAAAGGTAAACTTACCGATTAAAATACCAAGTATGATTGCAATAATGAGTCGTGGTACAAGTCCAAGTTTTTTCATTTTATCCCTCCTAAAATGTTAACTTTTATACATATATTTTACTGAAAATTTAAAATTAAGTCAATTTAAAAAATAAGAAAAATATATAAATATGTAGTTTTAGTGGTGAAAAAATGCAGTTTAGAGAAAATAAAACCATAATATGGTACTGATAATGTAAATAAATGCAAGACGATACAATAAAAACATCAAATTTCTAACAAATATATAAATGAAATAAACTTAATTTTATAAAAAAATAATTTCAATTTTACTCTAAAGTTTTTATAGAATGATACGAAAAAATAAATAGAAAAAAACAAACAACAAAAAATAAAAAAATTTTTAAAACCCCTAAAGTTTATAAAAACCTAAACGAAATATTAAGTAGAAAATAAAACACAAAACTTTCGGCCGAAAGGTTAGTGTTTTAAAAACACAAAAGGCAAGGATGCCAAAAAACAAGAATCAGGGAGGTATGTAAAATGATAATCAATCACAATCTTAATGCGATGAATGCACATCGTCAGTTGGGAATTAACACTTTAAACGCTGGAAAGTCAATGGAAAAGTTATCATCAGGTCTAAGAATCAACAGAGCAGGAGATGACGCAGCAGGTCTTGCTATTTCAGAAAAGATGAGAGCTCAAATAAGAGGTCTTGACCAAGCTTCAAGAAATGCACAAGATGCAATATCACTTATCCAAACAGCAGAAGGTGCATTAAATGAAACTCATTCAATTCTTCAAAGAATGAGAGAGCTTGCTGTACAATCAGCAAATGATACTAATGTTAGTGTTGACAGAAGTGCTATACAAGATGAATTAGATCAATTATCAAAAGAAATATCAAGAATAGGTGATACTACAGAGTTTAACACACAAAAACTATTAAATGGCGATTTTCAAGGGACATTTCATATAGGAGCAAATGAAGGACAAAGTTTAAGCCTTAATATTTCTGATATGAGAGCAAATAGTCTCGGAGTTGTTGGTGATGTAAAAGTTGAATTAACAGCAACTGTAACATACGGTTCTAATTCTACTGCAGATATAACAGGAACGAATGCGGACGGTACTTATACAATTGAAGGAACTAATTTAAAGAATGCTCAAGGAACAATTGTTGCTACTACAAGTGATGGTGGAAAAACTTGGATTGGAAATGGAAGTGGTCCCCTCGGAGATGATGTTATTACATTCGAACAAGAAGTAGATAGCGGAACTATTACTATTTTGAATGGAAATGTAAAAGGAGTTGCACAATTTACTAGTAAATTAGAAGCTGGAGATTATACAATTAATGTAACAAATCAACAACTTATTGACGCTGGAGGAAATGTAATTGCGACTAGTACTGACAACGTAAATTTCATAAGCACAAAAGATGGTACAACAGTTCTCTTGACTTTAGATGCAGCAGCTACTTCGAATTATACTTTATCAGTTGGTGGGTTAGATGTTTCAACTCAAACTAATGCAAATAAAGCAATAACTACAATTAGTAATGCTTTAGAAAAAGTTTCTTCTGAAAGAGCAAAACTTGGTGCTTATCAAAACAGACTTGAGCACACCATAAATAATCTTGGAACATCAAGCGAAAACTTAACAGCAGCAGAATCAAGAATTAGAGACGTAGACATGGCTAAAGAAATGATGGCATTCTCAAAGAACAACATCCTTGCTCAAGCTGCACAAGCAATGCTTGCACAAGCTAACCAACAACCACAAGGAGTTCTACAATTATTAAGATAATAAGACTAATTAGGAGTCAGGGGAGGTATCCTCTGGCTCTTTTTAACATAAGAAGGAGGTTCATTCTATGGACATAGCTGCCCTATCAATCAACCTAAACCAAGCAAAAGTAGCTCAAGAAACAAGCCTTGCAGTAATGAAGCTTGCAATGGAAACAGGTAAACAAACAGCTAATGAAACAGTAAAGATGATTGAAAAGAGTGTTGACCCAAACTTAGGAAGAATGATAGATGTAAGTGTATGAAATTATGGATGATAAAGAAGAATTAATAAAAGAGCTTCAATGGGTAAAATATAGAATACAAATTCTTGATATGATAGAGGAACGACTAATAATGATGAGGCAATTAGCTGTTGAAGCTTTTGAAAATGACTTAAGTAAAGCTGAAAGAGAAGAAATAGGAAGGCAGATTCAAAAGCTTCAGCAGGAGATAATGCTACTTGAGATGGAAAATACCAATGAGCAGTAGAAGACCTAAAAGGGTCTTTTTCTTTAGGAAGTAAATTTAAACTAAAAATATAAAATCAACTCTCTGAAAAATTTATAAAAATCTCGCTGAAAAACAATTGTTAGAATGAACTACAAATAAAAAATTCATCATTTCCAATACTTCATCAACAATTACACTAATCAAAACTCGTTGAATAATTCCAATTATGCAACTAGTTAAAGAGATGATTAAAAAGAAGTTGAAAAATAAAATTTCAAATAGATGTTTAACCAGAAGAATAATAAGGGGAAGGTAATATTAAAAAAAGCAAAAGCCTTCCCTTTTTCACATTTAAGCCAAAATGTTAAAGCTATATAAATAGTAGCATAAAATACAAAATCCTGCTAAAATAATAATAAGAATATGGGAGGTAGATACTATGAATGATGAATTTAGAAATACTGTTGAAGGTGAAACTGTTGCATAAATATATGATGAAAATTTTATAATTCCACCTAAATTTGATTTCGTGTTTAAGTATATATTTGGTGATGTTAAACATAAAAGAGCATTAATTTCATTCCTCAATGCTGCATTAAAAATTCCTAAAGAAGAACTTGAGGGGTTAGAAATTTTGAATCCAGAGCTATCTAAGGACTATAAGGAAGATAAAAAGGGGATACTGGATGTAAGAGTAAAAACTAAAGATGGAAAAGAAATAGACATTGAAGTTCAAATACTACAAAGTAAGTTTATGCCTGAGAGAACTTTATTTTACTGGGGTAAGATGTACACTCAGCAAATAGAATCAGGTCAGGATTACACAAAGCTTAAAAAATGCATTACTATAAATATAGCTGCTATATATAGTATACTTTTGAAAATGATTTGATTTTTTCGGAGGTCTCCCACCCAGGTGAAATGTGACATTTTCCAAAAGTTGTTACTACTTTTTATAGATAATCATAAAAGACATAAAGTTCCACTATTAGTTAGTGGAACTTTAAAATTATGGTGTATTTAAAATTGTATTATGAAAAATATGGATTATTCACATTTCACCTGGGTGGCACTTATAAAGCTATCTATTTCTTCTTTTATAACCTCAAGGGAGCTTCTCCAAAAATCTACTGAATGCAAATCAAATCCCATCTCTTTTCCAAGGGTATATAAATCGTTTTTACCTGTTAATGATAATAGCTTTTTGTAGTCATCTGCAAACTCACTTCCACGCTTTTTATATTCTGCAATAAGACCTCTAACAAATAGTTCTCCAAAAGCGTATGGGAAGTTGTAGTAGTTTGCATCTGCATAATAGTAGTGAGGCTTGTTTACCCACATATATGGATGCATATATTTTTCATCTAATGCATCTCCATAGGCCTTCTTTTGTGCATCAAGCATAATTTCCTTAAATTCCTCAACAGAAAGTGAATGGTCTTCACGTCTCTTAAATACCTCATCCTCAAATAAGAATCTTGAATAAATATCAACTATAGTCTGAGTTGAACTTTGTAGAGAGTTTTCAAGTATTGAAATCCTCTCCTCCCTATTTGCTATCTTAAGTGCAGCGTCTATTATAAGTGTTTCGCAGAAGATTGATGCTGTTTCTGCGATAGGCATAGGGTAGTTTGAATTTAAGAAGGTTTCATCTATTAGGCAGTTTCCGTGGTATGCGTGTCCAAGTTCGTGGGCTATTGTTGTTACATTAGAGAAGCTTCCATCAAAGTTTGCAAGAATTCTACTCTCCTTAATTGGATGTAGGTTATAGCAAAAGGCTCCCCCTCTTTTTCCTTCCCTTGGCTCTGCATCTATCCAATTTTCCTCAAAGGCTCTATCTGCAAAATCAGCAAGCTCACTACTAAAGCTTTTAAAGTTCTCAACTATGAACTTTCTTGCCTCATCGTATGTAAACTTCATATCAACCTTACCAATTGGGGCAAATAAATCATAGAAGGGGAGCTTACCAGATTTGTGGCCTAAAAGTTCTGCCTTTTTCTTTAGATAATTCCTAAAGTAAGGAAGATATTCTCTTATTGCCTCAAGCATTGCATCTAAAGTTTCCTTGTCCATTCTGCTGTTTTGCAGCGTCATATGTAGAGGAGATTCATAACCCCTTAATTTAGATAGAGTAATAACCTCCCCCTTAATTCCGTTTAATGCAGCGGCAGAGGAGTTTTCTATCTTTTGGTAGGACTTTAATTCTGCAAAGTAGGCAGTTTTTCTGACATACTCTTCTTCAGAATATGCCATATTTCTAACAACAGGAAGAGGAAGCTTCTTTTCTTCACCTTCAAGTGATATTTCAACTGTGTGGGTTGAGGTTAAAAATTCCTGAAGTTTTGCCCAGGCACTTGAACCTGTGTTTTTCATCTTAGAAATAACTATTTCCTGCTCATCAGAGAGCATATGTTCTGCATCTTTAATTGATTCCTTTAAAATAAACTCGTGTTCCTTTATAAATTCGGAGGAGTTTATAATTTCCTCAACGTTTTCTAATTTAGATAGCCATTTTTTAAAGGCTACATCAAATTCAGTGGTTTCAGATATGGTTTTTTCTATCTTTTCAAGATACATAAGTGCCTTATTGTTTTTTGCATCAACACTTAAGGAAAGTTCAGAATAGGCAGCAATTTTGTAAATTAAGCTTGATAACTCATTGATCCTGCTTAAAAAGAATTGAATTTTTTCCTCTGCATTTTCCTGTGAATTAAAGTTTTCTCTGCTCCAAGTTTTTAATTTTTCAATTAAACTTAAAACTTTACTGTTGTCCTCTAAAAACTCCCTGCTATCAAAGGAGGTATAAAGATTATCAAGGGACCAACGCATAAAATCACCTCTTTTACTAAATATTAACATATACATTATATATTATTTTTAGTAAAATTACCATATAATATATTGATTTATTAATTTTTCAAACAAAATTGATTTAAAAGGCCCCTTAACTTTATTAAATGGTTGTTGAATGTTGCTTGACTTGTAAATACATAAAATATAAAATGATTATATGGTAAAGCTAAGATTAGTTGTGTAATCGGTATTTTGAAGGATTGGACAGCCCTTTGGGCGTGGGAGTTTATATTAATTTTAGAATTAACCATTAGGTCACAACTTCTTAAATTTGGAGACATTTTACCTATTTAAAATTACTACAAGAAAAATATACCATTCATTTACAAAAAGGTAATATTTTTATGTAATATGGGTATAATTTTGAATAAAAAAGATAGGAAGCGGAGGAGAAAGGATGGATTTTGCAGCAAATGAAAATAAGGAATTGATAAGACAGGTTGAAGAGGAAAAATATGCAAGAATACCAATAAAGACAAGGCTAATAATGGTTGGCGACCCAATTGAGGATATCGTGTATGAATATACAAAGGATGTTCTTCAAGAGGGAGATATAGTGTTCATATCAGAAAAGAGTGTAGCAATATCTCAAGGAAGAGCATATAAAATGTCTGAAATTAAACCATCAAGACTTGCAAAGTTTTTATCTAAATTCGTTTATAAATCACCACACGGTATAGGTCTTGGAATACCAGAAACAATGCACTTTGCAATAAAGGAATGTGGAGTAATAAGAATATTATTTGCAGCCTTCTGTGCAGCAATATTTACAAAGCTATTTAAAATAAAGGGAGTTTTCTACAAAATTGCTGGCCCAAAGGCAGCTTCAATAGATGGCCCAACATCAGGAACAATACCACCATTCAATCAATATGTTGTATTAGGTCCAAAGGACCCAGATGAAGCAGCAAAGAAAATTTCTGAAAGAATTGGTGCTAAGGTTTGTATTGTTGATATAAATGATTTAGGTGGAAATGTGCTTGGAGTATCCCATAAGGATATTGATAAGAATAAAATTGTTAAAATACTAAAGGATAATCCATTAGGACAAGGACATCAATCAACTCCAATAGGAATAATAAGAAAGATAAATGAATAATAAATTTTGTTTATAATTAATAATAGGCATAAATCAAATAAGCAGGTACAGCATACAAACTGTGAAGGATATAAAAATGTAATTCCTTCACAGTTTTTTTAATGAAATTTTATTAGTATTGCTGAAAAGTTTATTTGTGATTAGCTAAATGAAGTAATTCTCAGTCGTTCCATTGTCTAAGTAAATTTAAGCTCTTCTTTGGTTGAAAAGTCTTATCTTCCTTATGCCATAATTTTTAAGAACCACTTGTCTTAAATCCTGTGACTTATTAAGTACTTTTTTACGTCTAAAGACTATATATTCCATATCTATAGAGATATTCCTTTTAATTCCTTTAGAGAGAGCATTATAAAAAAATGATATACTTTATGAACAGCAAAAT
Source organism: Caloramator sp. (assembly GCF_020054765.1). Taxonomy (NCBI): domain Bacteria; kingdom Bacillati; phylum Bacillota; class Clostridia; order Eubacteriales; family Clostridiaceae; genus Caloramator; species Caloramator sp. The sequence continues at coordinate 32,329 of NZ_JAIHAO010000013.1, forward strand.
TTAACAGAAAAAATATTTAAAATATATTGAAAATTAATAAAATTGTGTATATAATAATATCAAGAGATAAAAAATTATTATCATAATAAAAAATTATTTTAAAGAAGGGACAGCTATGGAGGATAGAGATATACTAAATACCTTTATTCCTATTGTTGATTTTTTAGGAGAGGTTTATGGTTCAAACTGTGAAGTTGCACTGTATGACTTAACCGAAAATAAAAATGAAATATGTGCAATAAGTAACAGTTCATTAACTGGTCGTAGGGTTGGAGATCCTCTAACTAAAACACTAAATAAATTAATAGAAGAAGAGCAGTATAAATATAAGGACTTTATAACAAGGTTTCCATCAAAAACAAAGGATGGTAAAATCTCAAGAACATCGGTATTGTTTATTAAAAATAAAGAGGGTAGATTAATAGGTCTTCTTACATTGAGTTTTAACCTTGACGGCCTTATAAATTCTGCAAACTTTTTAAACAAGTTTTTGTCAGAATTAACTGGAGGTCCAGAGAGAAACCTTGCTGAAGAAAAAGGGCCAATCTCGGAGGACTTTAGTACACCAATTGAGGATTATGTAATGTCTATAATTCAAAAAACAATAGATGAGATAAACATTTCCCCAGAGAGAATGTCAACTGATGAAAAAATAGAAATAGTTCAGAAGTTAAATAACAAAGGTGTATTCCTGCTAAAAGGAGCAGTTACTGAGGTTGCAAAAAAGCTAAAAATATCAGAGCCTACAATTTACAGATATATAAAGAAGGATTAAGGTTAATTATATCCATTTTAAATAATTTGCATATCGTATTATAACATTTTTAAAAGTTTATATTGTACTAATTAAATAATGTACAAAACAGAGATTTATGCAGTTGTAACTTTTAATGTCTCTTAGCTAAAGCTTAATATAAAAATAAAAAATTTTTATGGGGTGATAAAATGGCAGTAAAGAGAAAACCAGAACCATTTAAAATTAAAATGGTAGAACCACTAAAGACCACCACAAGAGAACACAGAGAAAGGGCATTAAAGGAGGCAGGGTATAACCCATTCCTATTAAGGTCAGAGGATGTTTACATTGACCTTTTAACAGATAGTGGTACAGGTGCAATGAGCGACTATCAATGGGCAGGTATAATGCTTGGTGATGAGGCCTATGCAGGAAGTAAAAACTACTACAATCTTGTTGATGCAGTAAAGGACATCATAGGATATCCATATGTAATACCAACACACCAAGGAAGAGGGGCAGAACAGGTTTTATTCCCATCACTTATAAAGAAAAAGGGACAATACGTTCTTGGAAATATGCACTTTGATACAACAAAGGCCCACATAGAATTAAGTGGCGGTAGGGCAGTAAACTTTGTAACAGACAAGGCCTTTAAAACAGATGAATACTATGATTGGAAGGGAAACTTTGATTTAGATAAGTTAGAGGACTTCATAAAGGAACACGGAAGAGAAGAAATAGCCTTCATACTTATTACAGTAACTTGTAACAGTTCAGGTGGACAACCTGTATCAATGGAAAATATAAGAGGGGTTAGAGAGATTGCAGATAGATATGGAATAAGAGTATTTATGGATGCTGCAAGATTTGCAGAAAATGCGTATTTCATAAAGAAAAGAGAAAAGGGATACCAAGATAAATCGATTGTTGAAATAGTTCACGAAATGTTTTCCTATACAGAAGGATTTACAATGAGTGCAAAGAAGGACGCAATAGTAAACATCGGTGGAGTGCTTGGAATAAAGGAAGATGTTGAACTTTTCAACGAATGTAGGGCAAGAACAGTTCCAATGGAAGGATTCATAACATACGGAGGACTTGCAGGAAGAGATATGGAGGCCCTTGCAAGGGGATTAAGAGAAGGAGTAGACTTTGATTACCTTGACTACAGAATATCACAGGTTGAATACCTTGGGGATAGATTAAGAGAGGGTGGAATACCAATTCAATATCCAACTGGTGGACACGCGGTGTTTGTTGATGCTAAAAAGCTTCTTCCTCATATTCCATATTATCAATTCCCTGCACAAGTTTTAGTTAATGAACTATACTTAGAATCAGGTATTAGAGCTGTGGAAATTGGTTCATTTTTATTAGGACGTGACCCTGAAACTGGAGAGCAGCTTGAGTCACCACTTGAGCTTGTAAGACTTACAATTCCAAGAAGAGTTTATACAAACGACCATATGGATGTTGTAGCAGATGCATTTATCTCAATTAAAGATAAGGCTCCATACTTAAAGGGATTAGAATTTGTATATGAACCAAAGGTGCTAAGACACTTCACAGCAAGATTAAAGCCAGTTGAGTAAAAAGACAGTATTTTGATGTAGCCTATTGTTTGGTGGACTTGCATTCTTTGTCGCAAATGCAATAAAATCAGAAAAACATAAGATGGCTAAGTAAAGAATTAAAGGGACGGGTTAGGATAATTAACCTGCCCCTTTTTAATTTAATCTCTCTTTAATGTTTTATAAATATATAAATTGATACTATAAAAATCTAAATAGAAAAATATTCATTAAAAATTATTCAAAAACATAGAAAATAATAGAAAATTATGCTATAATTATCAAAATAATTTATTTGGGATTGGAGTGTTAGTTTGAAAAATGTAAAACTTTACAACATTATTTTACCACTGTGGATGCTTATGTTTTTACCACCGCTTATAATTATATCACTGGTGGGCAACTTTGTAATCGATTCACTTGTTGTTATTGGATGCTTTTATGCCTTTAAGGTTGCAGAAACAGGTTTTAATTTAAAGGAATTTTATAAAAAGCATATACTTAAAGTTTGGGGATTTGGATTTCTATCAGATTTTATAGGAGCTTTTGTGATTTTTTTAGTTAATATGTTTGATGGAATATTCAATTTAAATTGGAGATTTGTTGGAAGTGTAAATTTTAACCCATTTGAAAGTGTACTTGCTGTAATTGTAGTATTAATAAGCATAGCAGTTGCTGGATTTTTTATATACTTTTTCAATTACAGATTTGTGTTTAATAAAATTGAGGACAGGGCCCTAAGGCATAAGATATCATTAACATTAGCAATAATCACAATGCCGTGGACATTCCTTATACCTTCAAAAATAATATATTAATGGCATATATATCACTTATAACATATTGTAGATTAATCCAGGTAGGTATTTAATATAATACCTACCTTTTTGATTGCTTGAAATTATTAAATTTAAATCATATGGTTTACATTTAGAAATATATTGAATATAATTATATTAGATAATTATCTAATATAATTATAGAGGTGACTTTATGAAAAAGTTAGATGAAAATATAATAAAAAATACTAAATTTATATTTAATCCTTGTCTTGAATTTACAATGGCCTTTACGACTATATCTAAACTAAATGAGCTAAAAAATTTGGCTGAGGATTTAAACTATAACGTACCTGAGGAAAATTTAAAATTATATGATGAAATGTATAATGCAATGTCAAGATATATGAGGTCAGAAATTGAATATTTCAACAAAATATGTATGATAGGAGGAATACTTGCTGCCTACTCTGCAGATTTTGAAGATGTAGAGAATGTAAAATCACTACTTGATGTAATAGACAAATCCGATGAAACACTTTTTTTAAATTATTTAGGAGGAATGTATATTAATGCTCACGAATCAACAAACCACGAAGGATGGGATGAGGTTAAAAATGATATAAAAAAAATGCAGGAATATATTGAGGGTGTAAAGGTTGAGGATGACGAAATAAAGGAATCAGTAGTAGAACTTTTTAAAAATCCAGATGAAACAAAAAAGAGAATTAGCTTTTTATTTAGAAGCTTTTATGAAAAGATATATATTAAATATGAAAAGAAGGTAGAAGAGATTTGTTTAGGGGGAATTGATAAGTATAAAAAGATATTTTTAGATAATCCAAAGGACTTTATGGAAAAATATCTCTTAGATTTCTTTAAAACAGAATATGAAGATTGGCAGTATAAAATAAATTTTCATATAAGCCTTTTTAAAGAGCTTTATTTCTGGATTATAAATATGCACGATTACAAACAAAAAGCAGGATGGGTAGTGCTTGGAATAAACACAGATAAAATTGTTGAAAAAAAGAGGCAAAATGAGCAGGTGGACAATTTCTTAAAGGCCCTATCAGATCCAAGAAGGGTAAAAATAATAAAGCTTTTGGCAAAAAAGCCCCACTATGGATATGAAATTGCATCAATATTAGAACTTACACCTGCAACTGTTAACCACCATATGAATTTTCTATTTGATGCAGATATAATTGGATTTAATAAAATAGACAATAAAGTATATTTTACTCTAAAGAAGGATAAAGTAAGGGAGCTTTTAAGACTAACGGAAGAAATACTTCTTGGTGATAGTACAATATTATAATGGGGGGATATGTATGAATAGAGAAATAGAACTAAATGGTGAGAAAAAATTAGGTAGTATATTTTTAAATAAAAGCTTTATGCTTCTTTTCTTAGGAAAGTTGGTTTCGCAGCTTGGTGATGTAATATATAATATGGCAATTGGTTGGTATATACTTACTATAACAAAATCTGCTGTACAAATGTCCTTCTATATGGCCTTTGGTACAATTATATACGTTGTAATGAGTCCCTTTGGCGGAGTTATTGCAGATAGATACAACAGAAAAAATCTTATGGTTTGGATGGATATAATAAGGGGTATATCTGTTGCTATTATTGGTATTTTAATGTTTTTTTAAAATAGAATCCATTTTACTTCTATATTTATCATCCTTTATATTAAGTATATGTGGTGCAATATTTGTACCAGCTTCAAATTCACTTGTTCCAAGTATAGTTGAGGATGAACATCTAACAAAGGCAAATTCATTAACAAGCTCCGTAAATAGTCTATCTAATATATTTGGGTTAGTTGCAGGCGGTGCATTATATGCATTATTGGGTATAAAATTTATATTCATATTTAATGCAGTATCCTATATATTAAGTGGAATATCGGAAATGTTTATAGAATACAAGAATAAAATTAATATAGATAGAGGGGAAGAAAAGCATTTTATAAGAGAGCTACTTGATACATTTAAGTATATCAAAAATCAAAGACCTGTTTTTATTGTTATGATGGCGGCAACACTTATTAATTTTATATTAGTGCCAGTATTTGCTGTTTATCTACCATATATTTTTAATCAGATAGCTAAAACATCAGCATTAGAATATTCCTATGTTGGTGCTGCAGAATCAGTAGGTTTTCTTTTAGGTGCTGCAATAATTTCAAGTATACCTCAAAGGGACAAGATAAATGGCTATTTAAAAATTGGTATGATTGTTTATTGTTTATTAATCTTTGTAGCCTATTTAGTTGTTAATAGTTTTATAAAGGGATATATAGTAGCTAAAGTATTGGTTACAATATTTGTTATAACAGCCCTAATGCTTGGTGTGTTTAGCTCAATAATGAACATACCCTTTGGTGTATTCATACAAAGAAAAATTCCAAATGAACTCTTAGGAAGGGTATCTGCAATGCTCAATACCTTATCTATGGCGGCTATGCCTCTTGGTATGCTTTTTGGAGGAGCACTTGCTGATATTATACCAATGAACCTACTACTATTAGCTACATCTATTGTATTGGCAGGTTTAACTGTAAGCTTATTCTTTATAAAGGAAGTAAATTCCATATAAGTGCCACCCAGGTGAAATGTGACATTAACCAAATTTTAGTAATACAAATCGGTTTTTTATAAACATAAACCAAGAAGCTTCGTGAATTAAAAGATGAAGGAGTATTAAAAAACTACTACCAAAATGTATTAAAATGATGTATAGTAATATAGTAGCCTATAGAATAAAATAAAACATAAAATAAAGGGCTAAGTTTGAATTTAAAACTTGCCCTTTGACCTTTTATAGAGGATAATATAGAATAAAAATTTGGAGGTTGTTAAAATGAAGGTTGTTGCGTTTAATGGGAGTCCAAGAAAAGAAGGAAATACATATCAAGCAATAAGTATAGTTAAAGAAGAATTACAAAGGGAAGGAATAGATGTAGAAATAGTTCACGTTGGGGATAAATTGATAAGGGGATGTATTGCCTGCGGTATGTGCTATAAAAACAAGAATGAAAGATGCATAATAGACGACGAAGTAAATGAATGGATTCAAAAGATGAAGGAGGCAGATGGAATAATATTAGGTTCGCCTGTATATTTTTCATCAATAGCAGGAACAATGAAGGCATTTTTAGATAGAGCCTTTTATGTTGCCTCTGCAAATGGAAACTTCTTAAGGCATAAAGTAGGGGCTTCTGTTGTTGCAGTAAGGCGTTCTGGTGGAGTTTCTACCTTCAACCAATTAAACAATTACATAAACTATGCAGAAATGCTAATGCCTTCAACTAACTATTGGAACGTAATCCACGGTGCAAAAGCAGGGGAAGCTTTGCAGGATGAAGAAGGTGTACAAATAATGAGGGTACTTGGCAAGAATATGGCATACCTATTAAAACTTATACAAAATGGGAAGGATAATATAGAGAAACCAGAAAGGGAAAAGAAGGTATACACAAACTTCATAAGATAATTGATAGGTAATAAGTGGATATATAAAATTTCCTATTATATAGTGAGTATGTAATACAAGAACTTATTTTTTGTAGGGTTTAAGCATAATAAAACGTATATGGTATATATGCAAAACGCGAAAGAAGGAGGAATTAAATGAAAAAGGGCCAAGAAATAGTAGTAGAAATTGTTGAAACAGAGTTTCCGGGCTATGGAGTAGGCTACTATGAGGATACAAAGGTTTTGATAAAGGGTGCTCTGATAGGTGAAAAGGTTTTGGCAAGGATTACAAAAAAGAAAACGAAGGTTGAGGCTAAAATAGTAGAGGTTCTTGAGGAAGTAGATTATAAAATAGAAGCACCTTGTCCTGTTTTTGGTATATGTGGTGGATGTACTCACCAATTTATAGATTATACTAAACAGCTTCAACTAAAGGAGGAGCAGGTACTAAAGCTATTTAAAGAAGCAGGCATTGAAGGCTTTGAATATAGGGGAATAGTTGAAAGTCCAAATGCTTATGAATACAGAAACAAAATGGAGTTTACCTTTGGAGATTATGAAAAGGGTGGAGAACTTACATTAGGGCTTCATACTCCTGTTAAAAGAAATGCAGTAGTATCAACTACAACTTGTCTTTTAGTAGATAGGGATTTTAGAACTATCGTTAAATCTACACTTGAATATTTTAAATCTAAGGAAGTCCCACATTATAATGTGCTTAGCCACCAAGGTTACCTAAGACATCTTGTTGTAAGGAAGGCAAAAAAGACCGGAGAGATATTAGTAAATCTTGTTACAACATCACAGCTTGACTTTAATTTAAGTGAGTATGTTGAAGTTTTAAAAAATAATATATATGATGGAATTCTTACAGGTATAATTCATACTGTAAATGATAGCCTATCAGATGCAGTAAAGCCAGATAAGGTAGAAGTTTTATACGGCAGAGATTATATAGTTGAGGAACTTTTAGGACTAAAATTTAAAATTTCTCCATTTTCCTTTTTCCAAACTAATACCTTAGGTGCAGAAAGGTTGTATTCTACTGTTAGAGAATTTATGAGTAGCTCTAAGGATAAAGTTGTTTTCGACCTTTACTGTGGAACTGGAACAATAGGACAAATTGCTGCCCAAAATGCTAAAAAGGTTATTGGTGTTGAGCTTATAGAAGAGGCTGTTGAAGCAGCAAACAATAATGCAAAGTATAATGGGTTAGATAACTGTACTTTTATTGCAGGGGATGTAAAGGAAGTAATTAAAAATATAGACGAAAATCCTGATATTATAATTCTTGATCCTCCAAGGCCAGGTGTTACACCAGAGGCATTAAAGAACGTTATTAATTTTAAACCAAAGGAGATAATCTACGTTTCCTGCAATCCAAAGACATTAGTTGAAAATTTAAAGCAGCTAAAGGAAAGTGGATATGATGTTAAGGCATTAAAGATAGTAGATATGTTCCCACAAACTCCACACGTAGAAAGCGTTGTGTTTGTTGAGAGGGGATAATTAAATTAAAGGATAGGGGCAATTTACTCCTATTTTTTATGTATTTGCTATATGTTTCTGTAGGCAGAGAAAAGGTATTTTAAGAGATGTATGTAAAATAATAGAATTAAATAAAATATAAAGAAGGAATTTGTGATAAAAAGTAGAATACTATACATTATAAAAAGATAAATTAAAATTCTTTATTTTAAAATCAAATATGGAAATATCAAATTTTATTGAGAAATGGTTAGTCTAAATCTTCTAATACTTTAGAACTTAAACAATATATTTAGCTATTGAAGGCTATTTAGGGTTTTTATTAAATTATTTTTAATTATTGGAGGAATTATGAAAGTATTAAATATATGGGATTGGAAGTATAAACTTTTACTATCTGAATCAACTTTTGAAAGGGTAAAGTTTTTTATAAATGATTTGGAAATTGAAGAACAAAAGATATATAAATCAATTATGGATTATTATAATTCATTTTATTCATTTGATGTTTTTCTTAATTTAATATTAGAAAGTAATGAAGAAAGCAAAAGATTAATACAAACAGCTAGTAAGAAAATTGATAAAGCTTTAAGAGTTCCTGAAATATTAAGAGGATATTATATGGAGAAAATAAACACTTCTTTTATAGAAGACGAAGGAATTAAAAAGTATCTAAATGATATGTTAATAGAAATTATAGATGATCAGAAAAGTTGTGTAAATACAAGTGAAATACAATATTTAATATTTGGTAAATATTATAAGGAAATAAAAAAAGTTTTATTAGAGAGTACAGTTATATCGGAAAAAAGTAAACAAATAATTAAGGTAGATGATATGAAAAATTATGCAGAACAATTAATAGATAATATTAAGAATAATGATGAGATTATTTCTAAATTTGGTATATGTATAATTAAAGATTATAATATTAATGTTATAAAGGGGAATGGGTTTGCTGAATGGTGGGATAAAGATTTAACTGGTGAAGAGAAAGATTTGCTTGTTTTATATGATAATAAGGATGTTTTAAATAAAGATGATTTTGAATATACAATTTATCATGAAATATATCCAGGACATGGACAATTTTATAATTTTGTAAGGATTAATTCAAATATAATTCCAAGATTTGATCATGGAGCTATGAGCCTGATTGAAGGATGGGCAACATACTGTGAATGGAACGTAACTAATACTTTATATTCAAATTCATTGAGAGAAAGAGGAAAAGAGTTTTTACGGATATCATTAATTGAAAATAAAAATTGTAAAGATAAAATTAATTATATTTATGAAAATAAAATAAAAAGGGGATATACAATAGAACAGGCAATTAATTCAGTGCTATATTTTTCACAGTATCCAGGTTTCATTGAATCATATTATTTAGGGGCATTATGTCTTGAAGAAATGATTAGAAACAAGGTGTTTAATAAGCCTGTAGATTTTTTAGAATATTTAAAGGGAAAAACTTGGGGGGAGTTATTTGCATTATGGGTGTAACAGCATACTTAATTAATGGTTTTAACATAGGTGAGGAAATTTGTAACGTAAAAAGTTCTATCATTAGAAATGATCTTACATCAATACCAGATATAATCAAATTCACAATTGATGAATATAAAGATACAAAAATATTTAGAAACTCTATTAATAATTGTGTTAGCATTCAAAAATATGGAGAATTTAACACATATAAGGATGCATATACATTTTTCTATAATGATTATGAAAAGATATACAATAATTTATATTCGGAATGCATAAATATTATAAATAAACAATACAAAATGAATTTACAGGATACAGATTGGAATACTTTGTTATGTGTAGATGACAAATTGGAATTGCCACTTATTATAGAGAAACAAAATGTAATAGTTGTTAATAATTTGGATATTGAAAATAATGTTAATATAAGAGCTATCATTGATTCTTGTTTAATATATCAAAGTGTATCGAGGATATTAAATTTTGCTAAAAATTTAATATTTGCAGATGAACTAACGAAATTTCAACAATTTCAGATTGCGTATTATTCCCAAGAATTAACTAAAGTTAAGAATCCAGATATGTTTTTAACAAATAGAAAGGAAATTGAAGTGTATAAAAAGATTTATAATGAATGGGAGTTAGGAACTCAAATTGAAAATGCGATAGAAATACTTAATCAATCCATATCTAATTATTCATTTTTATGGGAATATAGAAATTCTAAAACACAGAAAGCTTCAAATCTTATGTTAACATTATTTACGATTATTGTAGGATATCCATCTTTGAAAGATGTTATTGAAGAATTTTTACCAAGTGGACTAATATACTTAAAGATTATTTTTATAATTTTAATAATATCCTTTATATTTAAGTTGATGTGGCTGCAAATTGATAATTTTCAAGAAATGATAGACTTTAAAAAAAGAAAAAGATAGAGATTTTAATATAGTTTTTTAAATTATTTATTTTTATAGTATCATATGTATATTTGCCGAGTATTTTACATCACCTTATTATGATTTCTATTAAATACAAAGTAGATAAATAATAATACTAAATTATTTACTTATTAATTATGATTATCGTTATTTAACTTATATTTGTTTGAAAAAATTTAGTTATTTAGTGAAAAATAATTATTAAATGACGGTAGTCCAAAGCTATCCGTCTTAATTTTTATCAATATAGATTTATGAAGAAGCAAATTTCTTATTAATATTACTTTTTGTAATAATATTATTGTTTTGATCTAAATATTGTTTTTTAACCATTACAATTATAGTATGGAATTTTAGGTTAATATGTTAAAATAGTTACATAAAGTTCAATGATTCTTAAAAATATTTTATAAAAAGGAGGGAGGCGAGATATGTTTAATTCAATTTACTTATATATAGGTGATATTCTTTATTTAATAGAGGATAAATCACCTATATATTTTGTTTTAAAAAAAATGATTGAAGATGGTGTATTGTTAGATAAAGTTAACAATATAGTACCTTATGATATTTTGCTTACACAAGAAGAATATTTAAACAGATTAATTAGTTATATAGAGAAAGATATAGCTAATAAAGGTGCCTTAATAAAGAAAATAGTTGAGACTTGGATAAATAACTATGGCTTAACATTTGAAGAATATTTTTCTGATGGATTTAATGAAGAAAAAATAAATAAATACATTAGAGAACAATCAAAGGATTTTCTTTGGTTTGGGTGTATATTAAGTGGCAATTATAGATATTTAGCTGATTTTTTAAGTAGAAGTAATTATATTTATATTGAAGATAAAAGTGAAAATAAAGATAAAAAAGATGAAGATATAAAGGAAGAACTTAAGAAAATAAAATATGAAAATGAAAGATTGAAAAATGAACTTATTGAAAGGAAAAAAACTAATGATACTTTATTAAATAAGTTAAATGACATCACTTTAAAATTGAAAAGACTTGAAGAAGAAAATAAAAAGATTTACGATGAAAATAATTATTTAAAGGCTAAACTTTTATTAATAAATAAGAAAATAGCTTTAATAATAGATGATAAAAATATTACTGGAAAAATAGAAAAAATAAAAGAAGAGTACTATCTAAAAGAAATAAAATTATACTCTTCCAATCAATTATCTCCCAATATTGATGATATCAATTCAGATTTTATAATATTTTGTTCAGAGAGGGCACAACATGATGTATATAAAAAGATAAAGAGTAAAAGTAACAATATTTTTCATATCAAACATAATAATATAAACATAATTTTTGATAATTTTATAAAATTTTTGGGGAGGAATATAAAGAATGATTAGCTACAAATATGTCATACAAAAAGTACGAACAAACAAACAAAATGCAAATTTAGAAAAACATTTAAACAATTTAAATAACATAAATGTTTCATTAATTGATTACGAACTTGAAAAATTATCAATTGAGATGTTATCTTATATTAATTTAGATCCACTTAAAAATTTTAAAAACAATATATATGATTTAAGAAAAAATGAACTATATAATTTGCTGTATTCAAAAATAGAAGAAATTCTACTAAAAGATAAAAGACTTGAAAAAGAGACCATTTTAGATTACATAAAAGAAGTTTTACATCCTTATTATAAAAACAGATTTAGAAGGTCTTTTTCAAGAGAAATAAGTTTTTTACCTTTAAATCTACGTTTATATTTATATTATAATTTACTAAAACTTGAGGATGATGTTGAAACAAAGTGGCATTTAATGGATAGAATTCAAATCACTCTTGCAAAAATGGGGCAAAAACAGTTATCTCAATTACCTATTTTACTAAATGCATTAATAAATATAGAAAATGGCAGAACATATGAAAATGATTATATAGCAAGCCATGATTTTATAAAGACAGCCAAAGAAAACAGAGAAGCGATTGTAAGAAAACATGGATTTAAGCCCAATGATATAATAGATGAATTAAGATTAACGATTTCTAATTTTATTGCAGTTAATAATATACATGATAGAGTAGTCGCAATGTATATTTTAGATATATTAAAATATTATTACCATGATATTCCTGACATAGACAAGCATATAGAAAATTTGAAGAATTATATAAAAACAGAGGATATAAACTTAATACAAGATATTGCAACTTTAGGTAGAAAAATTGATATTAATTATACAGCTTATGTAAATAATAACAATAAAATAGAAGCAAAAAATGATGAATTAATTAGTAAGATTAATGAACAGTTATTAAAACAATATGTAGCATATAATAGCTTTAAAATTTTTAGAGCAAAAGAAATTAAAGATATAGAACATGTAAAATTAATAATGTGTCAACTTAAAAATTATGCTAAAAACTATGTGGATATATATCCTCCAGGAAGCGATGAATATGAAGTAGGATGTGAAATTATACAAGAACAATTTTTGGAGATTGATGAATTCTTAGAAAGTGAAAAATTATTAAACAATGATTTTGAAAAAGTTGATTATAATTCATATAATGAAAAGGAATTTTCTATTGCAATGTTTAATTTTGGGCAGAGATTATATAATACATATTGGGCATATATAGATAATAGAATTTCACTGGATGAATTAATTAAATTATTGTGTAAAGCAGATAGTGAGAAAAAATAAGTGATATGGCTACCATATCACTTATAATTTGCCTTAAGATTTTTTTATTTAAATAATCCATATTAATTCTATTTCAATTATTTTATCTTCTCAATAATTACCAAATGGTAACGCTTAGGTGGATTCAGCATTAGTTTCTTCAAGGTGTCTGTATATAAAATTTGCAAACACATCTTCATTATTAGCAAATGTCACAAAGTGGCATATCCGATTTATTTTACGTTTGGAATTTTCCATAGTAACTCTAATATCAGCCTTTTTAAATATAAATACTACATTTTAATTATTAATAAATCTTAGAAATGAAATAAGGGGATAGAGTAGCTTTAAATTACTTTAATTGACTTTTTTTATTTTAAAATAATATTTTATTGCCACAATCAAATTGAAAAAAATTATATTTTTTAATGTATTGAATTTAAGAAATTATAAATGTACAATAAAATTACAGTAAATATTAAGAATATTTAACAATATACTACTTTTGCCACAAATTTAATGTGGCAATATAAAAACAATGGAGGGGTTAAATGGTATCAATTACAGATAGGTGTAAAGCAATAATTAGTTATCTTTTGAATCAAGAAGATGCAGTTACAATAGATAATATTGCTGAACACTTTAATATTAGCCCAAGGACAACAAGGTATGATTTAGATTTGATTGAAGAATGGCTTTTGCAGAATGAAATTAAATTAATTAGAAAGTCTAGAAAGGGTGTATGGATAGAAAATAAAGATAGGGCAAAATTGATTTTACAAAAGTATATAGATGAGAAATTGTATATAAAAAATTTTTTTCTTTCTTCTGATGAAAGGAAAAAGATGATTTTGAATATTTTGTTTAGGCAAAAAGAGCCAATAACTATAGGAGAATTAGCAGACAAATTACTGGTTAGTAAGTCAACTATAATTAAAGATCTAACTGATATAGAAAAATGGTTAAATGAAAAGAAGATTAGTATTGTAAGAAAACCTAATAGTGGTATAAAAATATCAGCTTCAGAAGCAGATTTTAGAAGAGCATTATTAGATTACCTATATGTAAATTTTGATAAAAATACTTTATTAGATTTTTTATTACTGAATAAAAAAGAAAAAATAAGTAAATTTCAATTTTTAGTAGATTATCAAATCAAAGAAATTTTTAATGAGATAGAACCATTAGAGATTGAAAATATAATATGTCAAATTGAAAAAAGATTAGATATAAAATTTGTTGATACTGATTTTGCAGGGCTTTTAATACATTTTACAATTGCACTTAAGAGATTAAAAGCTGGAGAAAAAATAGAAATGCCAGAAGAGCAGCTCAAAAAATTAAAGGAAACAAATGAATTTAAAATAATAAAAACTGTACTTAAAGAGTTTGAAAAAATATATTCAATAGAAATACCAGATTCAGAAATAGGATACATAACTATTCATGTTTTAGGAGCACGTTTTAGAGAAAATTTTATTGTAAACAATAACATTTTAAAAAATGATGAGGTTGAATTAGAGAATAAAATAAATGAGTTTATAAAAATAATTAGTTATAGAACAGGACTTAATTTATGCGATGATAGTGAATTAATAAGAGGATTATTTATACATATAAAACCGGCAATAGAGAGAATGAAATATGGTCTTAAAAGTAAAAATCCATTTGTTGATGAAATAAAGAGTAATTATTATGAAATTTTTCAGATTTGTAAACAAGAACTTAATATATTTGAAACCTACTATAATATTTCATTTGATGAAGATGAGATTTCTTATATAACAATGCATGTTGCATCTTCAATAGAAAGAAACAATAAACCTAAGAAAATAGATAATTTAAAAGTAATAGTTGTATGTAGTTCAGGTATAGGGACAGCTCAAATGCTTTCCAGTAGAATTAATAAAGAGTTTGGGTTTATAGATATAGTTGAACAATGTTCTGTAATGGAACTTAACGAAGAAAAACTTAAAAACGTTGATTTTATA
This sequence comes from Caloramator sp., assembly GCF_020054765.1. Classification (NCBI taxonomy): domain Bacteria; kingdom Bacillati; phylum Bacillota; class Clostridia; order Eubacteriales; family Clostridiaceae; genus Caloramator; species Caloramator sp. Next base: position 47,487 of record NZ_JAIHAO010000013.1, read on the forward strand.
GTTTCCACAATTCCTATTAATTTTAAAGTTAATAGACCTGTAATTCAGGTCAGCCCTTTATTAAATCCTAACGACATAATAAAGATAAAGGGCAGTCTAAACTATGTGACATCTATTTCTAAAGATATAGAACATCAAATAAGCAAAATAATCAATATAATTGAAAAAAACTGCATTATAAATAACAGATATAACCTAATAAAAGATTTAGAGAACTTTTTTAATAAAAATGAAGATATAGTTTCACATAAACAAAAAAATGGTGTTTTAGATTATTTGAATAATGATCTGATTATGTGTAATGTGGATGCTATCGATTTCAGCGATGCAATATTTAAGGTAGCATTGCCTTTAATAAATAAAAATTTTGTTAAACCAAGATATATAGAAAAATTAATAGAGCTGTCCAAATTAGTACCATCAAATTTTTATTTAGGACAAGGATTTGCAATGCCTCATACTAAATCAGAGGGAGATGTATTAAAGACTTGTATGAGTCTTGGGATTTTAAAAAATCCAGTGATGTTAGGTAATAATAAGATAGATGTAATTTTAATTTTAGGAGTGAATGACTCTGTATTATATAAACAAGCTATTGAAGATATTGTAAATTTACTACAAATAGATGATTTTAATTATATGATAAGAAAATGTGTTAACCCAGATGAAGTTATCAATTTAATATTAAATTCATTAAATAAATTTTATATTAGTAAAGGGGGTGAATAGGTGATAAGTATTATAACGGTTTGTGCATCAGGAATTGTGTCAAGTTTGATACTTAAAATGAATGCAGAAAGTATTTTGAAAAAATATGGTTATGATGCATCTATTAAAAATTTAGATTTTAAAGATGTTGATGAATTTGTTGCAGATATTTTAATTACTACTAAAGATGTATACAATCAGATTGAAAAGAAAAGTGTACAGGAAGTAATAATATTAGAAAATATTACAGAAAAAAAAGAGTTAGAAGAAAAATTAATTCCTGTATATAGAAATTTATTAAGAAATTAAATCAATTTGTCATAAGTTAGGGGCGATGAAGATGGTGTCAAAGGAAGTAGTTGTATTAAATTCAACGGGTATGCATGCAAGACCTGCTTCTATTTTTGTAAAAACGGCAGCAAAATTTAAATCAGAAATAAAGGTTGAAAAGGAAGGAAAAGAGGCTTTAGCAAAATCTATAATGGGAGTTTTAAGTTTAGGTATAAGTAAAGGAACAAAAATCCTAATAAAGGTAAATGGAGAAGATGAACAAGAGGCACTAAATGCTTTGGTAGAACTTGTTGAATCAAAATTTGGTGAAGAATGATATAAAATTTTATAAAAATATGCAGTTACAATGGAGGGGTAAAAATGAAAAAAATATTAGTTGTATGTGGAGCAGGAGTAGCTACGTCAACAGTAGCAATTAATAAATTAAAAGAGGAGTTGGAAAAAAGAGGGCTATTAAACAAAGTAACAATAGCTCAAGCAACAATAACACAACTACCTGATATGGCGGATAATTTTGACTTAATAGTTACAACATCTAATTTTACTCAAAATATAAACAAGCCAGTAGTAAAGGGTCTTTCCTTTATAACAAATGTTGGCAAAGAAAAAACAGTTGATGAAATTATTAAAATTTTACAACTCTAAGGGGGATACTGATGGGTCTAATAATTGATAAAGACTTGATATTTATAGACATAAGTTTTAAAGATTACAAAGAGGCATTATGTTATTTATCCGAAGAATTACAGAAGAAAGGATATGTAAAAGAAAGTTTTAAAAATGCAGTGTTGAAAAGAGAAGAAACATTTCCAACGGGTTTAGCTTTTGAGGGTTATGGAATTGCTATACCACATGCTGATGCAGAATATGTAAATAAATCAACACTTGCATTTGCAGTATTAAAAGATGAAATAAAATTTAGAAGAATGGAAGATGAAAAAGAAAGTGTAAACGTAAAAATTATATGTATGATAGTTTTAAAAGAAAAACAAAATCAAGCTATTTTTCTATCAAAATTATTAGATACTTTTAGTGATAGTAATTACATAAATAGACTTAAGAACGGTACTAAAGAGGAAATTTCAAATCTTTTATTAGAATTAAACAACTAAATTTAAAAATTAAAGGGGGATAAAATAATGAGTATTATAAATTATATTATGGATATGGGACCAAGCGTTATGATGCCAATAATATTTTCTATATTTGCATTATTGTTAGGTGTAAAGTTTGGAAAAGCCATTAAGTCTGGGTTGTTAGTAGGTATCGGATTTATAGGTTTAAGCTTAGTTATTGGACTTTTAACAGATAATCTTGGACCAGCAGCTCAACAGATGGTTAAGAATTTTGGACTACAATTAAACGTAATAGATGTAGGTTGGCCAGCAGCTGCAGCTATAGCATTTGGTTCTAAAGTTGGTGCATTAATGATACCTATAGGATTATTAGTTAATATAATAATGCTTTTAACAAAAACAACACAAACAGTTAATATTGACATTTGGAACTATTGGCATTTTGCATTTACAGGATCAATAATTGCAGTTTTAACTGGCAGTGTAGGATGGGGAATATTTGCAGCAGTTATTAATATGATAATTATAATGATAATAGGCGATCTTACTGCAAAAGGAGTAGAAGAAGAATTAGGACTTGAAGGAATATCAATTCCTCATGGATTCTCAGCAGGTTTTGTTCCTATTGCAATTATAGTAAATAAAATATTAGACTATATACCAGGTATTAACAATGTAGAAATTGATGCAGAAACATTACAGAAAAAATTTGGTGTATTTGGAGAACCAGTATTTTTAGGTACTATAATAGGTGCAATACTTGGAATTATAGCAAAATATGATTTAAAACAAATACTAACACTTGCAGTTACAATGGGTGCTGTTCTTGTTTTAATACCAAAGATGGCAGCTCTTCTTATGGAAGGACTAATGCCAGTATCAGAAGCTGTACAAAGCCTAATAGAAAGAAAATTTAAGAGTAATTCAAAATTATACATTGGACTTGATTCGGCAGTAAGTATAGGACATCCAACAACCCTTGTTGTATCACTACTTCTTGTACCAATTACTTTACTATTATCAGTAATAATACCAGGAAATGCATTTTTACCATTTGCATCTTTGGCAGGACTACCATTTATGTTTGTGTTAATAGTACCTGTAACTAAGGGAAATGTTTTGAGAACTTTAATAGTTGGAATCTTTATTATAATTTTTGGCCTACTATTTGCGACTAACTTAGCTCCATTATTTACAACAGCAGCAAAACAAGTTAATTTTGCAATGCCAGGTGAATCAACATTAGTTTCATCAATTGATTATGCGGCTAGTCCAATTCCTTGGGTGATTACAAAGTTAATTGAGCTTAGATATGTAGGTGCAACAATTATAACTTTATTTACTCTTTGGTTTATGTACTTAAATAGAAGAAGAATTATTAAAGAAGCTAACGCAGAAGCACTTAATAAAACTCATTCAACTCAAATGTAATAAATAAAAATAAGTGATATGGCAGCCATATCACTTATTTTTATTCCCCCATAACGCCCAAATGGTCACGCTGGGGTAGATTCAGCATTAGCTTTTTCAAGGTGTCTGTAGATAAAATTTGCAACACCATCTTCATTATTTGTTAATGTAACAAATCGACACATTCTTTTTACTTCATTTTCTGCATTTCCCATTGCAACGCTAATGCCAGCCTTTTTAAACATAGACACATCATTAAAATTATCTCCAAAGGCAATTACATCATCAAGGCTTATATTCAAATGCTTTGCAAGATACTCAAGGGCATTACCCTTTGATGCATCCTTTGAAACCAATTCAAAGTTATATTTATGGGATATAACAGAGGATAGTCCTTTAAAATTTTTAACATATTCCCTACCATAGTTTAATTTGTTTTCATCAAAGGACATAGAAGAAATACAGCAGAATTCTAAGTCTGAATCTAAGAGCTCATCTATGTCGTTAAAATATTTAATTCCATATTGTGAAAAAATTAAATTCATAGTGATATCGATATATTCTTTAGTTATTTTAGGGTTGTTGCTTTTGGCTAACTTATAATCTTCCTTTATAGTATTTTTAAAATCATAATGTAAATATACATTTTTATCCGTCAGTAGCTGTAAAAAGAAGTTATTGTCTATTAACCAATGAATAGCAGCCTTTAGCTCATCCTTTGGTATACTCCAGCTTTTTATTTTTTTACCCTCTATGGTGTGGACTGTTGAGCCATTTCCAGAAATTATATGTGCCTCAATATCAGCCTTTTTTAATATATTTAATACATCTGTGTATATCCTGCCAGTCGCAATTGCAACTTCATATCCGTTTTCCTTTGCAGTCCTTAGAGCCTTTACATTCTCTTTACTTATTTCGTGTTTAGAATTAAGCAAAGTACCGTCTAAATCAGAAACAATAAGCTTCAATTAAATCCCTCCATTATTTTGCTATAATAAGATTTACTCCATTTTCCTTAAGGGTTTTTATAAAACCTTCATTTGGACTTTTATCGGTAATTATAATATCAATTTCAGATAAACTACATACCCTAAAGGCAGCAGTGTTACTAAACTTAGTGTGGTCAGCTAAAACAATAGTCTCCTTTGACTGCTTTATGATACTTTGCATAACAGCAGCATCCTCATCATCAGCAACAAATATTCCATTCTTTGTTATTGAAAGTGCACCTAAGAAGGCTTTATCTGCAAAATAGTTTGATAGCATATTAATAGTGTTGTGGCCGTATAAAAACCTGTGTTCTTGGTTTAGCTTTCCACCTAATAAAATGGTATTTACATTAACTTTAGCAGACAAAACATCTGCAACGTTGATAGAATTTGTTATAACATTGCAATTAATATCCTCCATAAGTTCTGCACAGGCCTGAACTGTTGTAGAAGTATCTAATATAACTGTATCTCCCTCTTTAATTAGGGAAGCTGCAGTCTTTGCAATTTTATGCTTTTCTTCAACGTCAAAGTGTAGTCTTTCTTTGTATGGTTTTATTCTTTCGTGGGCAAGAGGGAGAATTGCTCCCCCGTGTGTTCTCACAATAAGTCCCTTTTTCTCAAGATTAACTAAATCCCGCCTTGCAGTATCACGTGACACGTTATATAGCTTGCATATTTCCTCAACACTAATACGTTTATTTACCTGAAGATATTCTAATATATGCTGCATTCTTTCTTCCTGAAACATAAACCACCTCAGTAAGTATTTTACAATATAATTTTAATGCAATATAAGTAAAATGTCAATTAAATATAAGTAATTGTAATTAAATATAAGTGTTTTTATAACTATTATACATATCAATTTTAATTTATTTAAAATAAGATAGTTTTACAGGAAACATTTTGAAATAAAACTGTTAATTAATATAAGTTTGTTTCTCTATTGTCTGCTGATAAATATTTTCTAATTTAACTTGTTTAAATTAATAAAAAATCATCATAAAAATCATTAATCATTACTGAATAAAATATACTGTACTAAAAGTGTAACACAGCTTTTTAGTAAAACGTTTTAATAAAAATTTAAAGTTTTGAATTAAACATATAATTGTTAATCTTAAGCCCTTTTGGGTTTATGATAAAAATTTTATTTAATAAAAGGTAGTGTAAAAAGTTTATGAAAAACTACTTAAAAAAATTAAGAAATTAAAATTCAATTGCAGTTGCCCTTGACAAACATTCGCCAAATGGCTGTTTTATATAAGTCTTAGGCGATAGCCTGAGATATACAATAATTTTGAGATAGTTCAATGAGCTTACACCATCTATCAGGCATTGTTGGTAATTTCTCAAGTTCTTTAAGTACTACAGGAGTTTTACCTTCTAATGCTGAATGTGGTCTTAAAAAATTAAAATAAGCTACAAACATTGTGACAAAAGCTATTGAACCGTCAGGACTTCCAAAGCCTGTCGTAGGTTTGTAATTACCTTTAAATGTTCTATTTAAACGTTCGATTATTTGTTTTAATGGTCTATATTCTGCTGAAACTTCATCTTCATTAGTTAGACCTATAACTTGTATAATATCAAAATTTATACCATGGCTTGCAAAAAAGTGTTGTGCAAGAAGATATATAGGGTTTCCATCAGTTATAAGTTTTAAGTTTTCTGGTATTTGTTTTAGTTTAGACAAAACATCATCTATAGCTTTTACTGCAGTTTTTGTATCCCTGTTTGGTGATACTCTGTAAGAAAGAATTATTTTCTTAACTGCATCAAAGAAAAAGAAAATATAATTCCATTTACCATTAACTTTAATATAGGTTTCGTCACCGCAAAAGGAATTAGATAATTCGTATTCATAATTATCTATAAAAGGCTTTACTATTACTGATACTGAATTAACGTAGTTAAGAATTGTTTGATGAGATATTTTTATACCATGTACATCATAAAGTAAAGCTGCTGTCTTTCTTGAAGATAGACCATAGTTAACGTAGTATGTTAACACTAATCCTAATGTGTATGAAGATGTCATTATCTTTGGTAGAGAAACTTTGGAAGTAACAGGGCTTTCTTTTGATAGAGGTACAAAATCAAATGTAAATTCTCTAAAAATGTATCTAACTTTATATTTATGTGGGTTTTTCTTAAAATCTTCCTGTTCTTCTTTGCTCATTGAACTTAATTTGCTTTTATAGTAGCTACATTCATCATTTTTACATTTGTAAACATAGAAATCCTTACGGTGCTTGATTTTTTTAAGTACTTTACCACAATGTGGACATCTAAGTATGACATCCTTTTGATAACGATTTTTATCATGAAAAGTTGTAGAACATACTTTACAAAGGTATTGACCTCTACCGCCATTATTGTCATATAAATATATGTGCGGAGCACCCATTTAGGGCATACAATATCTTTGGGTATAGTATTTTTAACTTTACGTTGCTTAACAGGTTTAAGTTCTTTACCATAAGTGTTTTTATATTCGTTTAAAAGCTGTTTATAGTATAGCTTTTCGAAACGCTCAAAAATAGGAAGTGCATCTACTTGTAATTTTTGATAGTCCTCTTTAATTGCTATATCTTTAGATGGGTCTTTTAGAAAGTTTTTACCTAAAAGCAATGTAAGAAGATATTTTATAATTTTAGTAAGAAATATTATGTATTCAATGAGTACAAAATTAATCATGGTAATAACTTGCCTCCTTTTTAAAAGTTATGTTTTTGTTTGTGGTAATTCAAAAATATATTAACTTTAGTGGGGTGGCAAGTTATTTATATAAAAATTAAGTAAAATTAATGGGTTGCTGTCTTAGATATATAAAAATATTTGACAGTACCTAAAAATACAGGAGGGGTTAGAGATATCTAACCCCTATAATTTTTATATTTGTTTATATAAGTTTAGTTAATAATTTTGAACTATACAGTTTAAAATAAAACAAAAATAAAAAGTAGAAGCAACTAAAAAGAGGAATAGAAGAGAGAGTTTAATTAAGGGAAATATGTATTAAGAATGTTATGTAGAAAAATGTTGAAAAATATATATTTAAATATTTTATATTAATGGTATAATAGTGTAATATAGTCATTAATTTTTAAAAATAATTAACATAACAAAGGGGGAATGTAACAATTATATAAAATTAAATTTTAAAATAAGTATTTAGATTGATTTTATTTGTGAAATTAATTTTTTATAACTTTAATGGTGCATTGTTTAAAAGAACTAATTAGATTGTGTGAGGTGACAGTATTTTGGATACAAAAAAAATACATTATAAAAAAAATAATATATATGGACTTTTAATGATTATTCTAATTATATTATTTTTGCCAGGTTGTAGTTCAAAAAGTACAAAAATAGATAATAATTATTTTATTACAGTTAAATATAAAGATCATTCTAATGCCAATGCAGAAGTTATAAATGCAGTTAATAATAAAAAAGATGAAATAAAAATTGGACGATATTTGTCTGATAATACTATAGAATATATTCCAGAAATTGATACAATACTATTTGTAGATTCAAATGGTAAACTTTTTGCTAAGAAACCACAATCTGAAGCAGTAGAAATTAAAAAAAATATTATTTATTTTAGAGTATTGGGTATATATAACAATTTTTTACTTTTAGCTGATTGTGCATTAGATACTGCTGTTGCAGATATTTATTTAATAAATATGGATAATTGGGAAGCAGAAAAATTAATATCAAATGCATTGTTAAATTTAAAATATTCTAAAGATTTTTCAGTTATTGTTTATGATGATTGGCAAAATCTAAAAATATATAAAAAAGGAGAAGATATCAAAAAAATTACAAATAGTTTATCTTATGAATACGGTTTTAATTTGTCCTCTAATGGTAAACTATTGATATATTGCGATGATAAAGGTACATATATTTATAATATTGAAAAGGATGAAAAAGAAAAAATTTCAAGCAAAAAATATGAAAATGCAACATTTATAAATGAGGATACTTTATTATTTGTTATGGAAAATGAACTTTATGAAATGAAAGTTGGTAAGGAACCAGAAAAGATTATATCTAATGTTAACTATTATAAATACTCTTCTAAAGGTATTTATTTCACAGATGAAGATAAAAACTTATATTTTCTAAAAGATAAACAAAAAAACAAAATTGCTTCCGAAGTTAAAGAATACTTTGTTAATGAAGATGGTAGTATGATTTTATTCATTAATAATGAAGACATTTTATATAGGGTGGAAAACCTTGGTGATAAACAAAAAATTAGTTCTGATTTAGAAAAGTATAGTTTTAATGGTGAAAGATTTGTTGGATTAAACAAAGATAATGAATTGTATGTTATAGAAAAAGGTAAGGATGCAGTAAAAGTCGATACTGACGTAAATAATTTTGAATTACCTACAAATACAAATAATGTTGCATATGTAAAAGAAAATTCAGAAATATATCTATTTAAGGATATTAAAGATAAGCCACAGAAAGTTATCGATAATGTAAATGATTTTAATTATATAAAATATGGTGAATCTATTTTATATGAAAAACAATTAGAATTAAATGATATTAAAGGAATTTGGGAATTTAATATTGATATGCAAAACATAGATCCAAAATTTGCATCATCATTTATTAAAATTAATGGAGATACCCTCGAACTTTATGCATTTGGTAAAATTTTGTTCAAAGCCAGTGTGTTACTTGATGCATATAATTCAGAGGAGGGCAAAATAATATTTATTAGTAGACAAGAATATGACTTTTATGATTTACCTTACCGATACTATTATGCTGCTTTAGATTTAATAGATTATTTTAGCAATGGAATTGAGATAAAATTTGACGGTAAAAGTATAGAGGATGATAATTATAATGCTTATGAGAGGGTAGAACAGAATTATTTCGAAAATAAAATAAATAGCCAGAACTATAATAATTAATATAATAACAGTAATAGATTAAGTGAAAAAATATAAAAGATGTCAATCAAATAATTATGGTTGACATCTTTTTTTAATAAGTATATTCAAGGCATATTATTTATTTAATACAATACGCAATTGTTAAAAATAAAATTAAAAGCGTTTGTTAATTTGTATTTGAAAAAATTTGTATTATAATATGAATTGGATATAATACAAAAAAGTTATAATCCATAAGGATGCCATTTAAAAGAGTGAGGTATCAAAGATGATATACATATCAACTGCAATGTACATAGAGGCACAGGAAATAATAAAAAGATTAGGTTTAAAAAGAGATAACAGCATAAATAAATTTGAAGTTTTTAAAAATGATGAAGTTACATTAATAATAACAGGTGTTGGCAAAGTAAAGTCTGCAGTCGCCTTAACTTATCTTTTATCAAGGCAGGAAATTACCCAAAATGACCTTTACATAAACTTTGGCATATGTGGTACAAAAGATAAACAAGTTCCACAGGGAGAAGTGTTTTTATGCAGCAAAATAACCGATAACGATACCAAGTTTACCTATTATTCCGACCTACTTATTAAACACCCATTTAAAGAGGCGAGCATTGAAACCTTTTCAAATTTAGTTTTTAAAGGGGAGTCTGATGAACTTTTAGTTGATATGGAGGCCTCTTCTTTATATCAGGCAGCATCGGTATTTTTTAAGCCTCACCAAATATTCTTTATAAAAGTTGTTTCTGATTATTTAGATGTAGAAAATATAGATAAGCATTTTGTAATAAAGGTTATAGAAAAAAATATAAATAGAGTGATAGAATGGATAAACTACATAAAAAATAATTTTAATGGAAGTAGGCAAGTTCTAACACAGACCGAAGAGGAACTTATAAAAAGGGCATCAGAAAACCTAAAGATGTCTGCTACAATGGAAAATGAGTTTAGGCAGCTTATGATTTATCACAAACTATTAGACAACGATATAACAGAACTTATAGATACATATTTAAAAATAGAATGTAAATCAAAAAATGAAGGGAAGATGCATCTTGCAGAGCTTAAAAGAAGGATTGTTAAATAGAGCCTTTTCCCATATTTATGTTGAAAAAAGGGCGATGGAATATGAATTGACAAAGGAAATTTTAAAAAGGTTTAAGGAATCAAAAGTAATAGAGATAGAGCATTATAAGGACATATTTTCAAGAGCAAATCAAGACTTTTATCTTCAAAAAAAGAGTCCAAAGCTCATTCTTGCGGTAAAACAGAACAATTTGATATATAAGGGTGCAGATGTATGTGAGGATTTTGGAAACAAGCATTTTTACTATACATCAATTATGATGAACTGCATATATGACTGCGAGTATTGCTACCTACAAGGTATGTACACATCCGCAAATATTGTTATTTTTGTTAATATAGATGACTATTTCAAAGAAATAAACCGACTTTTAAGTATGCATCCTTTATATCTTTGCATATCCTATGATACAGACCTTTTGGCCTTAGAAGGACTTACAAATTATGTTAAGAAATTTATAGAATTTGCAAAGGAAAATAGTGATTTAACAATAGAAATAAGAACAAAAAGTGCAAATTTTAATTTAATAAAGGACATTCAGTCCCAAGATAATATAATATTAGCTTGGACACTTTCTCCAGAGGGGGTAATACAAAAGTATGAACATAGAACCCCAAATTTAAAAAGAAGAATTAAAAGCATAAAGGAAGCATTAGATAGGGGCTTTAGAGTGAGGCTTTGTTTTGACCCAATTTTGTATATAAAAAATTGGAGAGATGAGTATAGAGATTTGATAGAAGAAGTTTTTAGTAATATAGATGCAGATAAAATATATGATGTAAGTATTGGTCTATTTAGGGTTTCAAAGGATTATCTAAAAAGGATGAGAAAACAAAGACCAGATTCAATTGTTTTAAATTTCCCCTATGATACTGTAGAGGGAGTTTGTAGCTATGACAAGGAACTTTCAAGGAATATGATAGGATATGTTTATGGCTTAATTGCAAGGTATGTTGAAAAAGAAAAAATATATATATGAAGGGATGATAGGATGAAGGCGGCTATTGTAACAGGAGCATCCTCGGGAATAGGATTTGAAATAAGCAAAGTTTTAATAGAAAAGGGCTTTAAAGTATATGGATTTGGTAGAGATTTTTCAAAAGTAGATTATGAAAATGAAAATTTTATAAAGGTTGTTTGTGACTTAATGGATATAGATGTTTTGTGTGAAAAAGTAAAGGAAATACGAAAAAAAGAAGAGGTTTTTGTATTAGTCAATAATGCTGGAGTTGGATATTTTGGTCCCCACGAAGAATTAAATCCTAAAAAGATAGATGAAATGGTAAAGACTAACTTAGAAGTACCACTTATTCTAACACAACAGCTTCTTAGGGATTTGAAGAAAAATAAGGGGTATGTAATAAACATATCTTCAATAACTGCCAAAAAATCGAGTACCTATGGTTGTGCTTATGCAGCAACAAAGGCAGGGCTTACTCATTTTGCAAATAGTCTATTTGATGAGGTTAGAAAATATGGAGTAAAGGTTGTAACAATTCATCCAGATATGACAAAGACGAACTTCTATAGAAGTGCAAATTTTAAAGAGGGACAAGACGAGGATACCTACATAGAAGCCAAAGAAGTAGCAGCTTTTGTTGATTTCATTTTATCCCAAAGGGAAGGCATTGTGGTAACAGATGTAACGTTAAAACCCCAAAGGCATATGATTTTAAGGAAATAAACTGATAAAAGTCTTACAAATATTTTTATATTATTTTTTAATAATATTTACATCTATAAATGAAATATATATAATTAAGGTATATATAAATTGAATAATTTAAAAAAACAAACAAAATATGGGAGTGGTTATATGGGTATTTTGTCAAGTATTTTTAATTATTTACTACACTATCTATTTAATGTTACAGGTGACTGGGGGATTGCAATTATAACATTAACTCTGTTAGTTAGGTTTTTACTTTTACCAATATCAATAAAATAAAGAATAAATATGTTAAAGCAGCAGAATTTATCAAGAAAATTAAATGAAATAAAGGAAAAATACAAAAATGATACAAGCAAGTTAGAAAGCGAAATGAAAAAGTATTACGAAGAAAGTGCAAAAAGTATGTTTGGATGTCTGGTTACTTTATTGCAGATTCCAATTATCTCAACCCTCTATTTTGCTATTCTGAAAATGCCAATAGGAGCACAATCTATATTAATTCCTTGGGTAAGTAGTATTAAATTCCCAGATAAATATTATATTGTTCCTTTTGTTTATGTTTTAGTATCCTTAAGTCCAAATCTATTGTCCTATATAGAGTATTTTAAAATTTTTAAACAAAGTGAGACTGCAAAATCGACCTTTATATTTAATATAATTTTTAGCCTACTTATTACAATAAAAGCACCAGTGGCAATAGGTATATACTTTATTACAACAGGGTTATTTTCTTTTGTTGAGGAAGTTATATTTAGAATATATATAAAAAAATATCAGCTATATTACGTATAACTTATTAAATACGAGGTAATTAATCTATGAAAGTAACTTTTTTTAAGTTAGGAAGTATTAAAGATGACAGTTTCAATTATGTATATATTTTTGCTACTTTTAATAACAAGTGGGTGTTTGTTCGTGAAAAGGGAAAATATACTTGGGAGATGCCAGTAGGACATAAGGAAAAATTTGAAACTGTTGATGAAGCAGCAAAAAGAGAGTTGTTTGAAGAAACGGGTGCTATTGATTATAACATTGAACCTATATGCGATTACTCTGTTACTTTAAATAAAAAAACAACGTACAGCAGATTATTTTACGCAGAAATTAAAAAAATAGGTAGTTTACCCGAAAGTGAAATAGAAGAGGTAGGTTTTTTTATAAAAACTCCAGATAATTTGACATACCCAGAAGTACATAAAATATTATATGAAAAGGTTGTGGAATATTTATCCAAAAAAGCTCGTAATATATAATGTTATCTTATGCATTAGGGAGGTTATTTATGGGAAGGTCAAAAAATAAATATATCATACTTTTAATATCCATTTTAATTCTTCTATTTACAGCTGGATGCAAAGGTACAGCATATCAAAGGAGTCTATATGATGACGATAAAAAGATAGTATCTGATGGGGACAGCTATACATATGGATTAAGAAGCGGTATGACTGTTAACAACAAAACAACAATAAAATTTGGAAGATTTACGGGTATGGAGACTATATATTATGTTGAGGCAAAAAAAAATTCGAAAATAAAAATAGACTTTAATGCAAAAATAAAAACTGGACATTTTAAAGTTGTATTTATAGATGCTAACAATAATATAACAAAAATTTTAGAAGGCACCCTTGAGGGAAGCGTAGATTTAGATGTTCTAAAGGGAACAGGAAGAATAAAGTTTGTAGGTAGGGATGCAGCAGGAGAAATTAGTCTAAAAATCTATCCAGCAGACGATGTAGAAATTATAAAGAAAAGTGAAAATTTTTAGATAAAATTTTCAACAAATTTGTAATAGAAGCTTGTATTATTGTAGTGGTTTATGGATAAAATCCCTTTCGCTGTATGTACCATACAGACAGAGGGACTTTTTACTTTTCTAATAATAAACTTTTTTATTTTTATAATATCTATTGACAATATTTAAAAGAATCAATAATATAATTATATAATTAAATTCTTATACAAGGAGGCGAAAAGATGTCAATTTTAGGTATGATTTTTAACTGGTTAAACGACCAACTTTTAAAGATGAAATGGTTATCTGATCTTGTTAGAGTGTTTGTTGAAAAGGTTTTAAGATTAGATGTAGATGCAAGAGTAGGTGGAAGTGTACATTTTTTCATATATGATACAATAAAGATATTTATACTTCTTTCAGTTTTAATATTTTTAATATCCTATATACAAAGTTATTTTCCACCAGAGAGAACAAAAAAGATACTTGGAAATATAAAAGGGATAAAGGGAAATATACTTGGAGCACTACTTGGAACAGTAACTCCCTTCTGTAGCTGTTCAAGTATTCCAATATTTATAGGTTTTACATCAGCAGGACTTCCATTAGGCGTAACCTTCTCATTTTTAATTTCATCACCATTAGTAGACCTCGCATCATTTTTACTTCTTATGTCCTTCTTTGGGCCAAAGATTGCTCTTGCCTATGTTATTGTAGGTTTAATACTTGCAGTTATAGGTGGTACTTTAATTGATAAGCTTGGACTTGAAAAATATGTAGAGGGTTATGTAAAAGAGATTGAAAATGTTGATGTAGAAGTTCCAGAGATGACAAGAAAAGATAGAATAGACTATGCAAAGGGACAAGTAAGAGACATTATAAAAAGAGTATGGCTCTATATCTTAATAGGTGTAGGAATTGGTGCAACAATACACAACTGGATACCACAAAATATAATTGAAAATGTTGTTGGAGGCAAGAACCCATTCTCAGTTTTACTTGCAACAGTGGTTGGAATACCAATGTATGCTGATATATTTGGTACACTTCCAATAGCAGAGGCTCTATTCTTAAAGGGAGTAGGAATAGGAACAATACTTTCATTTATGATGGCAGTAACAGCTCTATCACTTCCATCAATGATAATGCTTAGCAAAGTAGTAAAGCCAAAGCTTTTAACAATATTTGTATCAATTGTTTCATTAGGAATATTGATAATTGGATATTTATTTAATGCAGTGTCATATTTGTTTATATAAAAATAAATAGATTAAAAAATCCTATGAGGTATATACCGCATAGGATTTTTATGTTTACCCAAATATTTTCTTTTCCTGCTCTAATATATACTGATTTGTATAAAGCCTGTAATAGTACCCCCTCTTTTTTATAAGCTCCCTGTGGCTTCCATCTTCAATAATCTTTCCATCCTTTATTACAAGTATCCTATCTGCAGATTTTATTGTAGAGAGTCTATGGGCAATTATAAAGCTTGTTCTTCCCTTTAAAACCTTTGAAATTGCTTGCTGTATCATATGCTCTGTTTCAGTGTCTACAGAGGAGGTTGCCTCATCTAATATAAATATACTTGGGTTTGCAACAATAGCCCTTGCAATTGATATAAGCTGCCTCTGACCAACAGATAGCTTAGAACCACCTTCACCAACCTCTGTATCGTAACCCTTTTCAAGAGACATAATAAATTCGTGAGCATTGGCAAGCTTTGCCGCCTCAACTATCTCCTCAAAACTTGCCTGTAAATTACCATACTGAATGTTTTCCCTTATTGTACCACTAAAAAGATGCGGTGTTTGAAGTACATACCCAAGGCTTGAATGAAGCTTTGACAGAGGTATGGATTTGTAGTCCATTCCATCTATATAAATAGTCCCTCTTGTTGGTTCATAGAATCTACACAAAAGATTAACAATTGTACTTTTTCCAGACCCTGTTTCGCCAACAAGTGCAATGCTCTGACCTGCCTTTACCTTAAGGTTGAAATTATCAAGTACATCCTCTCCAGCCTTATATGAAAAAGAAACATCTTTAAACTCAATATCTCCATTTATTTTTTTGATTTGTGACAGCTCTCCAAAATCTTTAATTTCAACCTCTGTATCAATTAGAGATATAACTCTTTCTGCAGCAGTTTGTGCAGAAATAAATTCTGCCATAACCCTTGCAAGTTCTCTAACTGGATCGAAAAACTGAATAGAGTAGGATATAAATGCAGCAAGGGTACCAAAGCTTATAGTATTTAGCATTACGCTCCTTCCTCCAAAGTTAAGAGCAAGGGCAGTACCAATGCTTCCGAGAGTCATAACAAGGGGCATATAGATTGAGGATAAAATAGCAGCTCTAACCGATGAAGAGAACATACTCTTTGTTAAACCCTTAAATTCATCAATATTCTTATCTTCAATATTTAATATCTTTGAGGTCTTTGCTCCCATTATGCCTTCATTAAATGCACCTGTTATCTGTGAATTTATTCTTCTCACCTTTCTGTATTCAAACAAAATCTTTTTCTGAAAATAGATGCTCAAAACTGCAAGAATAGGTACAACGCTTAAGGTTATAAGAGCAAGCCTTACATTTAGTATAAACATATATATAACAATGGAACCCATAATTGCAATACCCCAAATAAAATCTACAATGCCCCAAGCCAAAGTGTCTCCAATTCTTGCAACATCAGATGTTAATCTTGCCATAATCCAGCCAACAGGTGTTTTGTCGTAGTAGGAAAAGGAGAGCCTTTGAAGCTTTTTGAAGGCACTTTTTCTAATATCATAGCATAGTCCCATATCAATCTTCCCAGCAAGTGCAATAAGCCACCACACATTAAACACCTGAACTGCAATAAGCGTTAAATAGATTAATACAAATTTATAGAAACCATCAAGTGAGTTGTTTTTAACAAAATTATCTATAGCATATTTATTTAATATTGGAAAGGTTGCATCTATGACTCCAACCCCAAACATAACAAAAATTAAAAAGAATACGGAATTTCTATACTTCTTTAAAAAATCAAATAGTCTTTTCCACAGATGTAAATCAAAATTCTTTTTAAACTCCTGTTCTCTAATCTCCATAAAATCACCACCTTATTCTTCATCCAGCTGACTTTGAATATCCCACAGCCTCCTGTAGAAGCCACCTTTTTTTATAAGTTCATCGTGGCTTCCCATTTCAACAATTGTCCCCTTATCAAGTACAATTATCCTGTCGCATTCGTGGGCAGTTGTAAGTCTGTGGGTTATTATAATTGTTGTGGTATCTTTGCTCCTCTCCTTAAGCCTATTTCTTATATGTTGTTCAGTTTCTGTATCAACTGCACTTAAGGAATCGTCAAATATTAGTACTCTATAGTCTTTTATAACGCATCTTGCAATTGCAACCCTCTGTTTTTGACCTCCAGATAATGTAACACCCTTTTCACCAATCTGTGTTTCATATCCCTTTTCGAAGGATAAGATTGTATCGTGTATATCGGCAATTTTGCTTGCCTCATATATTCTTTCATCCTCTACATTTTTTGTTGAAATTGCTATGTTTTCCTTTAAAGTTTTTGAAAAGAGGAAGCAGTCCTGTGCCACAAGTCCAATATTCTGCCTTAGGTAGTTTTTGTTTATCTTTTTAAGTTCAACACCATCAAGTTTAATGGAACCTCTATTATAGTCATAAAGTCCAAGTAATAGATATGCCAAAGTGGACTTACCAGAACCAGTAGGCCCAATTATTGCAATCGTCTCACCCTTTTTTATACTAAATGTAATATCCTTTAAAACATCCTTACCATCTCTGTAGGAGAAGTATAAATTTTTAAATTCAATATTTCCCTCGATATTTGGTGTTAATCCAGTATTAGAATCCTCAACAGGTTCCTTTAAAATCTCGTTTATACGTCCAATTGCAACAAAGCTCTTACCCATATCAGATAATATTCTTCCAAGCTGTCTTATTGGCCAAAGAAGCATACCTATGTAGCTTATAAATATTATAAGCGTTCCAAGTGTTATAGCTCCTTTTGATGCAAGAAAAACACCATATACTACAACCAAGAAGGTTTGAAGCATACACATAGCATCAGATGATGACCAAAAGTAGGCAAAGGTTCTCATAAGTTTTAAAAGAAGATCCCTATATTTCCTATTTTTTTCTTCAAACTTTTCAATTTCAAATTCTTTACGATTAAAGGCCTTAACAACCCTAACACCTGTTAAATTCTCCTGAAGTACTGCAGACATTTCTCCTTCCGCTTCATCGCATAGCTGAAACTGCTTTTTTACCTTCTTAAAAAATATATAGGAGGCAGCAAATATAAAAGGAATAAGGGATATTGAAATTAGGGCATATACAGCATTGTAGTAAAACATAATAGAGAGTATAAATAAAACCATAAAAACGGTCCTTCCTATTTCAACAAACTGTACAGCCAAAAAGCTCTTTATTGTTTCAACGTCTGATGTACATCTTTGAATTAAGTCTCCTGTTTTTGCCTCAATGTGAAAGTTGTAGTAAACCTTTTGAAGGTGGCTGTAGAGGTTGTCTCTTAAATTTTTGGCAGTAGCCTCTGCAGCCTCACTTGCCCATTTCCCCTTTATATACATAAAAAGTCCATTAAGTGCTGTGATTAAAACTATAAGTAGGGCAACAATATAAAGATGTTTTCTTAAATAATCCCTTCCTCCAAGAAGGTTAAAAAAATATAGAATAATCCGACCTTCAATTTTTTTATCTCCGATAATAGAGTCAATGCTTGTTTTGATAATGATAGGTATGATTACCGACAAAAAGGATGAAATTATGATGGATATACTTGCAAAGATGTATTTTAACCTATATCCCTTCATAAATTTGAAAAACATATTATCACCTCCAACTAAAAATAAAAAAGGCCATAGGCACAAAACCTATGACCGGATTTACAAAAGGGTAAAAGCTCAATTGGACGCATTAAGGTCAGGCTGTACCAAAGGTATATAAATATTCAATTTGTTTGATAAAAATATTCTTATAGTCATCAGTACAACCTCCCTTCCTTAAATTTGATTTTGGATAAATTTAGATTTCAAGATTAACTATAACATAGTTCAAATAACAAATCAAGAAAATTTTGAAAATAAGTCTATAAAAATTACCATCCACCCTTTATTGTTTATCAAAATCGAACTTGTGTTCGCATAATTTTGCTTTTATTGTAGATAATAGTTTTGTGGAGGTAATACTTCCATAAAAATACACTATAGAAAAGAGGGGTGTATATGGATTATAATAAAATTGAAGATGCAGTAATGAAAAATGCTCTTAACTTATTTGCCCAAAGTGCAGTAAAATTTTTTGGGATCGACAAAAAAATAATAGCTCCAGCAAACACAGAAATTAAAAATATTGAGATTAATACAAATTATACTGATTATATTTTTTATGCTGATGATGGAAGTTATATTCATTTTGAGTTTCAAACAACAAATAAAGAAAGTGATTTAAGAAGATTTTTGTTCTATGACGCATCCTTTGTGTACAGAGAAAATAGAAAAATAGAAACAATAGTTATTTATTCATCTGATATAAAAGATGTAAATTCAGAGTTGAACATGGGAAGTATTAAATATTCTATAAAGACATTTTATATGAGTAGTTTAGATGGTGATAGTATATTCGAAAATATAAAACAAAAGATAGAACAGGGAGATAATCTTGATGATGTGGATATACTAAAATTAACTTTTATTCCTTTGATGAGTAGTAAAATAGATAAGGCACAAAGGGCTGTAAACTGTATAAAGGCAGCAGCTCAAATTAAAAGTAATGAAAATAAAATTCAGTGTATTAGTATGCTGTTTGCACTGCTTAATAAGTTTGGTAATGATGAAATTAAAAAGAGTATATGGGAGGTGTTTGAAATGACAGATATAGGAAGAATGATTTTTGAAGATGGTATAAAAAAGGGAAGAGAAGAGGGATTGAAGGAAGGTAAGATAGAAACTATACTTAAATTGCTCGTTAAAAAGTTTGGTAAAGTACCAGAGGAATATAAGGGAAAATTGAGGAACTTGTCTTTAGAGATAATTGATATAATTTTAATTGAAATAATTGATATGAAGGATATAAAGGAATTAGAGAAATATCTTGAATAAGAAAACAAAAGGTGTTTGCTGCCTTTTGTTTTCTTATTTTTAATTTTATTAAAACAGGGAAAAATAAGTTTAAAAGTGTGAGGGAGTGATTAAAATGAATAGATTGATAAATGAAAAATCCCCATATCTTCTTCAACACGCCCACAACCCTGTTGATTGGTATCCTTGGGGACAAGAGGCCTTCAGGGAGGCAAAAGAAAAGGATAAGCCAATATTTTTAAGTATAGGCTACAGCACCTGTCATTGGTGCCACGTAATGGAGAAGGAGAGCTTTGAGGATAAAGAGGTTGCCGAGCTTCTAAATGACACCTTTATCTGCATAAAGGTTGATAGAGAAGAGAGGCCAGATATAGACAGCATATATATGATGTACTGTCAAATGATGACGGGGCACGGAGGCTGGCCATTAACAATAATTATGACGCCAGATAAAAAACCCTTCTTTTCAGCAACATACATACCAAAGGAAACAATGTATAATAGAATAGGAATGAAGGATTTAATAAAGAGGATAGATGAACTTTGGAAAAATGACAGGGAAAAACTCTTAGACTCATCAGAGAAACTCTATAGAGAGCTTGCAAAACTAAACAAAGAAGATAAAAAAGGAGAAATAACAAAGGAGGATGTATTAGAGGCTGCAAATGAGTTTGAAGTCATATTTGACAGGCTCTATGGAGGGTTTAATAAAAGGCCAAAGTTTCCAATTCCCCACAATTTACTATTTTTGATGAATGTATATGCGGATAAAAAGGATGAGGACATAAAAGAGATGGTAACAAAAACATTAGATGCAATGATGATGGGTGGAATTTTTGATCACATTGGTTATGGGTTCCACAGATACTCAACTGATAGAGAATGGAAGCTTCCTCACTTTGAAAAAATGCTCTACGACCAAGCACTGCTTATTTTAGCCTACACTGAAGCTTACAGAGTCTTTGGAGAGAAAAGGTATAAGGAGGTAGCAAGAAAGGTAATAGAATATGTAAAAAGAGATTTGACATCAAGAGAGGGTGCCTTTTATTCTGCGGAAGATGCAGATAGTGAAGGAGTGGAAGGAAAGTTTTACACCTTTACATATGATGAATTAAGAAACATATTATCTGAAGAGGAGTTTGAAATTGTAAAGAGGGTATATAACATAAAGGAAGAGGGAAACTTTGAAGATGAGGCAACAGGTGAAAGAACAGGACAAAACATCCTTTATAAAATTAAGTTTTTTGAAGAATATAAGGATAAGTTAGAGATTATTAGAAACAAAATATTTGAATTTAGGAAAAACAGAATTAGGCCCCTAAGGGATGAAAAAATATTAACCGACTGGAATGGGCTTATGATTGCAGCCCTTTCAAAGGCAGGCTTTGTTTTTAATAATGCTGAATACATTGATATGGCAAAAAAAGCAGCAGATTTTATACTGTCCCTTTCAAAGAAAGGGCTTAAGCATAGGTATAAGGACGGAGAATACAGCTTTGAACCACTTCTTGATGATTATGCCTTTTTTAGCTTTGGCCTTTTAGAACTTTATTTAGCAACCTTTGAAACAATATATTTAAAAGAGGCAATAGGTTTAGTTGAAAAGATGATTGAGAAATTATGGGACAAAGAAAAGGGAGCCTTCTTTTATGCAGAAAAGTCTTCTGATTTAATATTAAGAAGCAAAGAAATATACGATGGTGCAGTTCCATCTGGAAATTCTGTTGCATCTTATGTTTTATATCTTCTCTATAGAATTACAGGTGATATAAAATATTTAAATTTTGCAAAAGAAACATTAAATTGCTTTGCAAAGGAGATAAAGTCGATTAAATCCGCCCACAGCTTTGCACTATACGTACAGGATCTAATCCTTTCAGAGCCTATAGATATTGTGATTGCAGCAGAAGATAAAAGAGAAATAGACAAGTTTTTAGAGACTTTAAGAAAAAAATATATTAAAAACGCAATAATAATTGCCAAAAACAGTAGGGAGGCAGATGAACTAATACCTCATATAAAAGATATAGAAATAAATAAAGAGCCTAAGGCCTATGTGTGCAAAAACTTTGCCTGCGGAGTACCACAAAATTTAAACCAATTTATAAAAAGCCTCAGTTAGTATATAACTGAGGCTTTTTAAATAATATCTTGGAAGGTATATGCCTTGTTTATTGGCCTTTTTACATCCCAAGTACACTTTAATCCCTTTGGAAATGTAACCAGCATCCCTTCATTTATAGTTATAGTTTCAATTGGAGTTGTAACTATGACCTCTCCCTCAAAAATATAGCAGGTTTCAGTCTCATCGTATTCCCAGTCGAATTTAGAAACACCGCAGCTCCATCTTCCCCAATTGTCAATTCCAAGCTTTTTAGCCTCTTCAAGGGACATTTGTTTTACTTTAATCTTTTCCATAAATATACCTCCTTTTTAAGGTTTTAATAATATAAAGTTTATATTCAGGTTGTTTAAAAAGTTATGTTTGCTTAGCCCCATTAAGGATTTGTTGGGCATCGGTTCTACGGCTTAATCAATTCTATGCTATTCTTTGTTTGAAAAAGTCCTACCCTCGTTGTGCCATAGTCCTAATTTTGCATATACAAATTATACCACGTAAGTGAACTACCCCCACTTATAGAAGTGGTGGTTTCGTGGTCAATACTCCCAACGGAGCAAGTTATCCCACGCTCAAAGGGCTGTTCCTTCCCTAGATAAACCATTTTACATGGCTAATTTTAGCAAATTCTTGCTTGCATTTATATCTCTATCATGAACTGCACCACACTTTGGACATTTCCATTCTCTCAATGCTAAATTCT
>NZ_JAIHAO010000014.1:0-51907 GCF_020054765.1 Caloramator sp.
ACTCTCCCCAATCTAACTTATCTTTCTAAAATCACTCTCAAACAAGAAAGGACAGGCATTCTAATCGAATACCCGCCCCAACAATTGACAAAGAGCCTTTTAAAAAATATTTCGATGTTGATTATGTTCTTGGAACGATTTTAAGAAAAAATAGAGAAGGATATACAAATATAATAGATGGAGAGAACTGCAAGGGTGAGGAGAAAGTTTTAAGGCTAAAAAAATTATTAGTGGAAGAAAATATTGAAATAGATAGAGAAAATAGCCTCTGCTACTCCGACTCCCTTTCAGATATGCCACTTTTTAATCTTGTGAAAAATAGATTTTTGATAAATAATAATAAAAGGCTTGAGGGATTTAAAAATTTGAGGTGGAAATGATGAAAAAGACTTTTAACAAAGGAATACTACTTATGATTATATCTGCCTTTTTAACTGCAAACGGACAGCTTTTTTGGAAGTTCTCACAAACTAACAACAAATTTATAAATATTGCAATTGGATTTTTACTATATGGATTTGGTGCTCTTTTTATGATTTTTGCCTTTAGAAATGGTGAACTTTCTGTTCTTTATCCTCTTATGTGTATTTCATATATTTTTGCTCTAATTAATGGATATATTTTTTTAGGTGAGACTGTTTCCATATACAATCTAATAGGAATTTTAATTATTATTTTAGGCGTTACTCTACTTGGAAAGGAAAATAAGGTATGAGTTTAAAGACATTTTTTATATTAATCTCTATGACACTATGTGGTTCTCTGGGAGGGTATTTTTTAAAAAGAGCATCATCTAATTTAAATTCTATAAAAACTCTAATCTTTAATAAATATATATACATAGGAGGTCTTTTCTACTGCCTTGGGGCAATACTTAACATAGCTCTTTTAAAATATATCCCATATAGCCTTGTTCTTCCTCTTAATTCTATAACCTATATTTGGACATTCCTTCTTGCATATTTTCTTTTAGGAGAAAGAATAGGAAAATATAAGCTATTGGGGATATTGTGTATTGTAGTTGGGATTTTCTTTCTAACAATCTAAGGCTACAGAATAACTTCTGTAGCCTTAGATTGTTGAAAAAGTTATGTTTGATTAGCCCCATTAAGGATTTCTTGGGCATCGGTTCATTTCGCCAAGCAATTCTAAGCTTTTCTTTGTTTGAAAAAGTCCTACCCTCGCGATGCCATCATCCTGATGGCCGCTCGGCTCGGCACATCCTGTGCCGAATTACGGACTTTTCCAAAGTCGAAAAGCAAGAATTGCTAAAGCTCATGAAAGAGCCTTCTGAAATCCTTTCATGGGGCTTTTTTCAAAAATTAGCTAACAAGTACGTTTGTCAACAATCTTGAGGCTTCCTAAGATATTCTGTAACCTTATCCTTGTTTCTGGAAGCTCCTCCTTTTTATCTTACCCCAACTGTGCTTCATCTTCCTAAATTTTATTATACCTTCAATTCTGTAGAGAGTTGTAAGCTGCCTGTAACCGAAGTTTTCAAGAATACCATATAGGCTAAGTTTAATTAACTGTTTCAAGGTTGGATATTTGTTGAAGGTATACTCCTCAAGTAGTATTGCACCAAGTGATAGAAGTATTCCATAAAGAATGGATGCTGCAAAAAATAGAAGGAAATACTTCAAATTTAAAAGCCCAAATATATAGGCAAGAGGTATCATAACATATCCTATTATCTCAATTATTGGCCCTATCATCTCAAATATCCAAAAATAAGGTACGGCAATAAGCCCAATTTGTTTGTATCTTGGATTAAAGAACATCCTTTTGTGTTTAAACAGGCTGTCCATAAGCCCTATTTGCCATCTTCTTCTCTGGGACCTTAAATCCTTTAATGTTTCTGGGGCTTGAGTCCAGCAAACAGGGTCTGGTACAAACTTTATCCTGTAGGGGATTTTATTTCTCAGGAAATATTCGTGCATCTTAACTATAAGCTCCATATCCTCACCAATTGTATTTTTAGCATATCCGCCAACTTCTATTGCAGCCTCCTTTTTAAAGGCTCCAAAGGCACCAGATACTATAAGTAAAGAATTTAAGGCATCCCAACCTACTCTTCCTGTTAAAAAGGCCCTTAGATATTCTACTATTTGAAACATAGCAACCCTGCTTTTGGGAAGTCCTATCTCAACCACTCTTCCTCTTTTAATAATAGAACCATTTGCTATTCTAACAATTCCACCTACAGCAACCGTCTTTTTATTTTCAATAAAGGGCATAACTACCCTAACTAATGAGTCACTTTCAAGTATGGAGTCTGCATCTATTGATGTTATTATAGGATAATTTGATACATTTATACCTGCATTTAACGCATCTGCCTTTCCACCATTTTCTTTATCTACTAATATAAGGTTTGGTATGTCAATGTTTTTATAAATACCCTTTATTTTATTGGTTTTAAGCCTATGCCTTACCGGTTGATTTACCTCTTTTAAATCAAATTCCTCTATAACCCTATTTAATGTATTATCCTTTGAGCCATCATTTATAACTATTACTTCAAACTTAGGATAGTTTAATGAAATAAGGGACTTTATATTTTCAACTATAGTTTCTTCCTCGTTATAGGCAGGAACTAAAATAGAAATTGGGATCATATTATCTGAAGTTATATATTTTTTATAGTCTGAATACCTTATCTTTCTTACATAATCACTTAAATTAAAAGCTGCAAGAATAAGCTGTATAAAATATATGAAATTTATTACCAGTACATAATAGATAATAAAGTAATTGAAGTTAATTACTATTGATTTTAATAGTGGTGTATCCATAAGTCTCACCTATCTTTTTCTTTTATATATTTTTTAATAGCTTCACTTAGCTTTGGTGTTCTGCTACTGTACATATCATATTCAAGTACCTTATCCCATCCATAGCTTGTCTCAAGAACTGAAACAACTATATCCTTTGCAAATCTATCTTCTCCCTCTAAAACGTCATATACAAGCTCAATTCCGCCTTCAATTGAAATAAGAGAGTTTGCTGCATTATATCTAACATACCATTCTTTGTCAGATAATGCCTTAACAAGAGGTATAAGTGCTCTATTATCCTGAAGTTGTCCTAAAACCTTTACTGCAATTGCTCTAACTTCCCAAGATTCATCATTTAAAAGCTCTATTATCTGAATTACATATCTATTATCTCCCATATTTCCTAAGGCCTTTAATGCCGCAATCTTTTTTTCTTTATTTTCATCTGCTAAAAAGATGGCTATTTCGTCTGCTAAAAGCGTATTTTTATAGTTTCCAGCTGATTTTATAAATATTGATGATATAAACTCATCCTCTAAATAAAAAAGGTTTCTATATACATATATTTTATCTCCTTCAAAGCTATCTGCTATCTCAACTAAGCTTCTCTCACTTAAGGGAATAGTTTTTGATAGCTTTTTAAAGGCCTCAATAAAGGCTTCCTCATCACCTATTTTTGCAAGGGCCATCAAAACATTATATTTAACCTCTACTACTTCAATGTCTATTAAATCTAATAGGCTACCTAATGCCTTTTTACTTCTTATTTCACCTAAGTTTTTGCAGGCAAGGGCAACCTTATGCATATCTTTACTCTTTAGCTTTTCTAATTCATAATCCACAAGCCCTATGTCTTCTGCAAGCTTTGTAAGCTTATTTGAAATACTTCCCCTTAAGTTTTCAAAATAGAACAAAAATCTCTCTTCTATTATTTCCCTCTTTATTCTATCCTTCATAAATCCTTTTAAAACCTTAAGCTGTACACTGGTAACTTCATACTCATCAAGTCTTGAGGCTATATCATCAAGGTATCCCGAAACATCCTTATGAACCCTTCTTTTTTTCTGTTTATATAATCCTCATATAGTTTTTCTGTAATAAGATAGGCATAAAGAAGAATTATAATAACTGAAAAAATAAGGATAGAATACAAAACGATAAGTTCCATACAAATCACCACTAATCTAATAACTTTTTAATTCGGCTATCAAGCTCAACAGGTGAAAATGGTTTAACAACATAATCATCTGCACCCAAATCAAGTGTTCTTTTTATATAGTCTTCATTCTTTTGGGATGATAAAACAATTATTGGAATATCACTATTGTTTTCTCTTATTTTCTTTATCAATTCATCTCCATTCATAAGCTTTAAATAGTAATCGGTTACTACTAAATCTATATCGTTTTCTTTTAGTATTTCTAATGCTTCAAGTCCATCCGATGCTGTAAATACGTTATAGCCTTTGTTTTTATATCTTGATTTTAAAATAGATAAAATAATTCTATCATCATCAACAAATAAAATGTTTATCATATTATTTTGTTTAACAGAATCTACATCAACAACAACCCTTCCTCTACCTTCCATTTTAGCAACCGCAAGTGCTCCCCTTGCCCTTACTAAAATATCCTTATACTCTGCATTATCCTCTGTTATTGAGGAGATTCCTGCTGAAAAGCTAATATTTTGTTGAAGTTCATCCCCATACTGCTTTGCAAAGCTCAAAACCTGTTCTGCAACATTTTTAACCCACTTTATGTCTCTATCGTAGAATATAAAGGCAAATTCGTCTCCCGACATTCTGTATGCTATATCCACCTTTGTTGTGTATTTTTTAAATTCGGATACAACTTTATTTATAATCCTGTTACCAAAGGATAAACCTAATTTTTTATTTATATCTTCCATAAAATCAAAGTCTATTAGAAGAAGTGTTCCGTCCTTTTCTTCCCTCTGGGCCTTAATCAAAAGTGAAGATGCAAGAATTTCCCCTTGTTTTCTGGTGTATAGGCCTGTTGCAATGTCATAAACTGTATTCTTTAGGCTTAGGCATTTTGAACTCATATTTACTATGTTTAAAAGCTTTAAATAAACTTCCTCTACATCAAAGTTGTAATTAATGTAATCAATAACGCCTAATTTTAGACATTCAATTTTAGTATTATAATCCTCATCTGATATTACAATGATAGGTATCTGTTCTAAAATCTTCTCTTCCCTTATGCTTTTTAATATAGTTACTGCATTTATATTTTTGTTGTTTTGGATTATAACAGCATTGGGATTATACGCAAAGATTGCATCTACTGCATCTCCCTTAGAAAGAATTACTTCTATATTATTTTGTTTTAATTTATTTATTAACCCATTTAATACTTCATCACTATCTGGAAATATTAAAATCCTATTTTTTTCAATAATCCTTTGTTCAATAATATTTTTAACTTTTATTAGCTTTTCAATATATTTTTCCCTTCCATCCTCATTAACATCTTCAAAACTACCTTCCATATCCTGTAATTCAAAAGCAACATCCTCTATATTGTTTTCCTTTGATATTGTATATAGCCTTTTCAATACCCCCTTAACAATATTCATATATGCCTTATCCTTATTTTTTACTTCAAGTAAATCATTTATTGTGTTTAATATATCTCTAATTACTAAATCAATGTGTGCCATATCACTCACCTCCTATAGTTTTAAAGGCCTCCTTTAATATAAAGTAGGACTTTTTTAGTCTTTCGTGATACTTTGGCATATCCCAAGTCTGCCAAGTATATTGTTTCATTGGTGTATAGATGTCTTCACCATTTTTTCTTAAAATAATACCTACATAAAATCCTTCTGTTTTTATAGGTTTTATTCCTTTGTTTAGATATAAATCATCCATTACCATTTTAGTTGATGGATCCATAACATTTAATAATTGCCAAGGTATTCTAATCTCTATTACATCTCCCTTTATGAAGTAATCAGCAAGGGAATTAAACTCCACCTTATTGGGGTTTGCCACTCCAAAAATAAGCTTTCCTGTTTCATATTTCTGTAATGGAAGCTCCTTTTATATTTTATTGCTTTGTTAACTGGATAGATTAATAGCAATATTAATATAATAAATACAAAACATCTCTTTATGTTCAAAAAAATATTCCCCCTTGATGCTATATGCTTACATATATTCTACAACAATTTATACATTTTTTCTATTAAATAATTTAAATATTCCAATTTTTGATGTATAATATTTGTAATCAACTTTATTGGAGGGTATGGAATGGGTAAAACTTTAAATTTAGAAGATCTTATAGAAAAAATTGATTTTTTTACTAACATATATGATGCAATAAGAATAGTTGAGCCTATTAAAAAGAAGGTTTACTACTTTTTTTCTAAAGATAGGGAATCCTTTGAGGAAGAAGGTTCCTGCTACGATTTTTGGAACCAAAATAAAATGTGCTCTAACTGTGTATCTATGCGGGCATATAGTAAAGATGAAACATTTATTAAAATTGAGTATAATGGAGAAAAAATTTATATAATAACTGCCACCGCCATTGTTACAGATACTGGAAAAGTTGTTGTGGAGTTTTTAAAGGATGCAACAGATACAAGTATCATTGAGGATATAGATAGCTTAAACAGTACAGAAATCTATTCAAAAATAAACAGTCTCAATGAGCTTATAGTTAAAGATGCTCTAACTAATGTTTACAATAGGAGATTTATAGAGGACAGGCTCCCTGTTGATATCTTAAAATCAACCTCCGACAATCTTCCTATGTCAATCATTATGTGCGATATTGATTTCTTTAAAAAGGTAAATGACACATACGGTCATTTAGCAGGAGATGAAGTTTTAAAGCAATTTGCTTCTATTCTCCAACAAAGTATAAGAAAAAATGATTGGGTTGCAAGATATGGGGGAGAGGAATTTTTAGTAGTATTAAATGGTGCCGATAAAGATAAAGCTGTTGAAATTGCTGAAAGAATAAGAAAAAAAGTAGAAGAGGCTGTTATTGAATATAATGACTTTAATATAAAGATAACCTCAAGTTTTGGGGTATATGAAGTTTCAGGAGAAAATAACTACATAGATATAATTGAAAAGGCTGATAAAAACCTTTATACTGCAAAAAATACAGGAAGAAATAAGGTTGTGGCATAACCACAACCTTATTTTATAATATCATATTAAATAAATATCCTGTAAATACAATTCCTATACCAACTATAGTTATAAATATAGCAAGTAATTTTGGTTTTAAAACTCTTCTTAAAAGAATCATTTCTGGAACAGATAGTGCTGTTACTGCCATCATAAATGAAAGAGCTGTTCCCATTGCAACTCCTGCACGAGTTAATTCGCTAACTAGTGGAATAACCCCTGCTGCATTTGAATATAGTGGAATACCAAACACAACTCCTACAAATACTGCAAATGGATTATCTTTACCTGCATATTTTGCTAATGCACCTGTAGGTATCCATCCATGCATAAAACCACCTATTGCTATACCTATTAATACATATGGGTAAATCTTCTTTATTAAATCCCTAGTAAATTGCCAAGAATCTCTTAATCTTTCATTTAATGTTGGGTTTGGTATTTCAACATCATCTGCATTTATTTTTATTTCATATACATAGTCTTCAACATATTTTTCAAGTCCAAGCTTTCCTATTATAATACCACTTACTATAGCTATAATCTCACCTGAAATTATATAAATAAGTGCTACTCTTAAACCAAAAAGACCATATAAAAGTCCAAGTGCAACTTCATTTACCATTGGTGCTGCAATTAAATAAGAGAATGTAACTCCTAATGGTACTCCTGCTTCAACAAAACCTATAAATAATGGTACTGCAGAACAGGAACAAAACGGAGTAACAATTCCAAGTAATGCAGCAAGAATATGTCCTATGAATGTGCTACCCTTCTTTTCTGCAAGTATCTTTCTTGTCTTCTCTGGTGGAAAAAAGCTTCTGATAAATGTTATTGCATATATTATAATAAGAAGCAATATAAATATTTTTATCGTGTCAAACACAAAGAAGTTTAATGCATCACCAAATTTAGACTCCTTAGCTATCTTAAGCAGATCATATACAAACCAATCTGCAAATTTTTGCACCCAAGTAAACATATTGTTACCTCCCTTTTTGTATATTAGCATTTTATAATTTAATAATAAAATAAAAATATATTGTCGTCAATTGCTAATAAAAATATATTTATATTTTTTATTAGCATAAATTTAGGAAGGAGTAATTACCCCTAATAAATATCAAAAGCTGGTCCTCCACCTAAAATTACATAATCCCTATAAATACTTTGCATTAAACCCCTCCCCATTAAAGCTTTTCAGCATTTTTATATATATATTCAACCTCACTTTTATTTACAAGTTTAGATAAAATAAGGGCTATTATTATAATTCCTGGTATATCAACAAGTAACCTTGTTAGAGCAAACTTTGTTCCAAGTGATGATAGTTCAAACAAAAACATTGGTATTTTGGTTGTTGACCAAGCACCAATAAAAATCAATATATTTGTAAACTTAACTCCCTTCTTCATAAACACAGCTGCTATAGGGAATGCTCCATAAAGAGGGCCCGCTGCTGCCGAACCTAAAAATATAGCAAGAAGGATTCCTTTAATTCCAGAACCTTCACCCATAAGCCCTATCATTGTTTCCCTTGGAACCCATATATCAAGTAGTCCTAATAAAACAAATATTGGTGGTATAACTAATAACATCTCTTTAAAACTATACCCTACAATTCCTAAAGCCTTTACACCTAATTTAAAATTAACACCCATAAGTATTAAAAGTGCAACAACAGTAATAATAAAAAATCTATATCTTTTTATAAATTTACTCATATCACATCACAACCTTTCCAATGATAAAGGCTACTAAAAATGAAAATAAAAAAGCCAATACGTTTCTTAATATCGTTATTTTTCTACCAAAATATTTTATTTCAACCGGCATAGTAACAATACCAACCATCATAAGTGTTGAAATAAATGCCGCTATTTGAGTGTAGCCTGCACCTGATTTTAATAAAAGTGCTGCTGTTGGAAATGCAACAAATCCAGGTATCAAAGTTATTGAACCAACAATTGCAGAAACTATTACACCAAACAGCCCTGATTCTTTTCCTATTACCCTTGATATAACCTCATGATTTAATACTGAGAGTAGTATTCCAACTAACATTATTACCCCTAAAAACTCAGGCAAGATATTTTCAAATGCCTTCCAAGCCTTTTTCAATGCCATCTTTGTTTTTTTCTTGTCATTTTTATACGAAATAAGTAGCAGAACAATAGTAATTCCATATAAACTATATGTCCACATTTAATCACATCCTTATTCTATATGATTATATGATTATTTAATTAAATTATAATATAGTCAATTCTCCTTTTCAATATTAAATTATAAATTTTTAAATTTTTTATTCAGCTATTTATTTTCAATAAACAATTATATTCCACATTGAATTTATTTGAAAATTATGATAAAATGTTTTAAAACTAATGGAGGTGGGGTTTATGAAATCTCTTAAAGGAACAAAAACCGCAGAAAATCTTATGAAGGCATTTGCTGGAGAATCACAAGCAAGAAACAGATATACATACTATGCTTCTGTTGCTAAAAAGGAAGGATATGTTCAAATATCAAACATATTTATGGAAACAGCAGAAAATGAAAAAGAACACGCTAAAAGATTTTTTAAATTCTTAAATACAAGCCTTGAGGGAGAAGCTGTCGAAATAAATGCAGGCTATCCTGTTGGACTTTCTGATACAAAGGCAAATTTAAAGTATGCTGCAAATGGTGAAAATGAAGAATGGTCAGAACTTTATCCTGAGTTTGCAAGAGTTGCTGACGAAGAAGGCTTCCCAGAAATTGCAACTGTTTTTAGAAAGATAGCAGAAGTTGAAAAGCACCACGAAGAAAGATATAGAAAGCTACTTTCCAATTTAGAAAACGGAGAAGTATTTAAGAAGTCTCAACCTGTTAAGTGGAAATGCCTAAACTGTGGATATATACACGAAGGAGAAGAAGCACCAGATGCTTGTCCTGCCTGTGCACATCCACAAGGTTACTTTGAGGTTTTAGCAGATAATTTTTAAGGCAGAGGATAAATACTCTGCCTTTTACCTTATATATATTGATTTTTCTTTATTTATGTTATAAAATATTACTAACTCATAAGTTACTAACTCTAAAGTTAGTAACTTATGAGTTAGTAACTTATGAGTTAGTAGGTGGTATCTATGTTCATAGGTCGTGAATTTGAATTATCTACATTAGATAATCTATACAATGAAGATACTTTTCATTTTGTTGTAATGTATGGAAGACGTAGAGTTGGCAAGACTACTCTCTTAACTGAATTTTGCAAAAATAAACCATCTATATTTTTTGTTGCAGAAGAATATAATGATAAAATTGCTCTTGAATCATTTTCCGAAAAAATACTAACATATTTTGGTTTAAATGAAGTTATATCAAAATTTGACTCTTGGGAAAAAGCATTTTTATTCTTAGCTAAACAAGCTAAAGATAAAAGGCTGGTTTTAGTTATTGATGAATTCCCTTATATAGTTAATTCAAATAAAAGTATACCTTCCCTTCTTCAAAATTTAATAGATCACCACTTAAAAGACACTAAATTGTTCATAATTATTTGTGGTTCATCCATGAGTTTTATAGAAAAGGAAGTTTTAAGCCATAAAAGTCCTTTGTATGGAAGAAGAACTGCACAAATAATTGTGGAACCATTTGATTTTTTTGATAGCATAAAATTTTTCCCTAATTATAACTTTGAAGAACAAGTTTTAACATACGGTATATTAGATGGTATACCTCATTATCTATCTAATTTTAAAGACACCATACCTGTTCTTGAAAATGTAAAAAGAAAAATTTTAAATAAAACCTCCTATCTATATGAAGAACCTAAAATGCTATTAAAACAAGAAGTTAGAGAACCTGCACTTTATAACTCTATTATCGAAGCAATTGCCAATGGTTCAAGTAAATTAAATGAAATATCTACTAAAATTGGAGTTGAGTCCGACAAATGCTCTAAATATCTTTCAACTTTAATAGATTTGAGAATAATAGAAAAACTATCTCCAATCGAAATAAATGGTAGAAGCAGAAAAAGTATATATAGGATAAAAGATAATTTCTTTAAATTTTGGTTTAAATTTGTATTTGATAACAAAACTTTAATAGAACAAGATATGCTTGACATCGTTATTGAAGAAAAAATCAAACCTTATTTAAATGAATATTTAGGCCCAATATATAAAGAAATTTGCTTAAATCATTTAAAGACATTGAATAAGCAAAAGAAACTTCCATTTATATTTGAAAATATAGGAAAGTGGTGGGGTAATAACCCATCAAAGAAAAAAGAAGAAGAAATAGATATAGTTGCACTAAATAAAGACAATATTATATTTGGTGAATGCAAATGGAAAAATGAAAAGGTGGATATTAATCTTTTAAATAGCCTTATAGAAAAAACAGCTATGTTTAATTTTGAAAAAAAATACTATTTACTATGCTCTAAGAGTGGTTTTACTGATAAAGTTATTCAGTACGCAAAAGACAATAAAAACTTAATATTAATTGAAGGTGTAAATCTATTAGAGTTTTAAGGAATTTTTATTTCCTTAAAACTCTTCTTTTTTTATTAACAAATCTATATTATAATATTGCTTGTTATGTGTGAAATTTAAAAGGAAAGGAAGCCAAAGATGAGTATCTTAACTGTTAAAAACTTAAGCCACGGTTTTGGAGACAGGGCAATATTTGAAGATGTTTCATTTAGACTATTAAATGGTGAACACATTGGACTTATCGGTGCAAACGGTGAAGGAAAATCTACATTTATGAATATCATTACAGGAAGATTAGAGCCAGATGAAGGAACTATTGAATGGGCTAAAAGAGCCCGTGTTGGATATCTTGACCAGCATACAGTTCTTCAAAAAGGACAAACTATTCGTGATGTATTAAAATCTGCCTTTAATTATCTATTTGAACTTGAAAGGGAATATAATGAAATATGTGAAAAACTTGCAGAAGTTAGTCCTGATGAAATGGAAAGTCTTCTTGAGGATATGGGAACTATTCAAGATATCTTAACTCATAACGACTTTTATATAATTGACGCAAAAGTTGAGGAAATTGCAAGGGGACTTGGACTTACTGATATTGGGCTTGATAGAGACGTTAATGATTTGAGCGGTGGGCAAAGAACAAAGGTTTTACTTGCAAAACTTCTTCTTGAAAAACCTGACATACTTCTGCTGGATGAGCCTACAAACTATCTTGATGAACAGCATATAGAGTGGCTAAAAAAATACCTTCAGGAATATGAAAATGCATTTATACTAATAAGCCACGATGTACCATTTTTAAATAGTGTTGTTAATCTTATATATCATATGGAAAACAGGCAACTAAATAGATATGTTGGAAACTATGATGATTTTGTTAGAGTATATGAGGCAAAGAAGCAGCAGCTTGAAGCTGCATATAAAAAACAGCAGCAGGAAATAGCAGAACTTAAAGACTTCATAGCAAGAAACAAGGCAAGAGTCGCCACAAGAAATATGGCTATGTCAAGACAAAAGAAGCTTGAAAAGATGGAGATAATAGAACTTGCTAAAGAAAAACCAAAACCTGAATTTAATTTTAAAGAGGCAAGGGCTTCTGGAAAGGTCCTATTTGAAACAAGGGATTTAGTAATAGGATACGATACTCCTCTTTCAAAGCCACTTAACCTTAGAATGGAAAGAGGACAGAAGATTGCATTAGTTGGAGCAAACGGACTTGGTAAAACAACTCTTTTAAAGAGTATATTAGGTGAAATTAGGCCTTTATCTGGTGAAGTCGAACTTGGAGATTATCTATATATTGGATATTTTGAACAGGAGATAAAGGAAAACAACTATAATACTTGTATAGATGAGGTATGGAATGAGTTTCCTTCATTTACTCAATACGAAATAAGAGCTGCCCTTGCTAAATGTGGGCTTACAACAAAACAGATTGAAAGCAAGGTCTGTGTTCTAAGTGGAGGGGAACAGGCTAAGGTAAGGCTGTGTAAGCTAATAAATAAAGAAACAAACTTCTTAGTTTTAGACGAGCCAACAAACCACTTAGACGTTGATGCTAAAGAAGAACTTAAACGTGCACTTAAGGAATATAAGGGAAGTATACTTTTAATATGCCACGAACCAGAGTTTTATCGAGATATTGTGACTGATGTTTGGAACTGTGAAACTTGGACAACTAAGATAGTGTAATAAATTGTTTAATTATTGATATTTTGGATTTAATTTTTATAAACTAAAGGCTGTGATTCGCCACAGCCTTTTTACAATATTTTAAAAATGTCATCATTCACCTATGCGGAACTATAAAACTTCTTTTCTTTATAATACTTTTTTGCTATACTTAAATTAAAACTATTTGTAGTGGTGATATTATGATACAAAATATATCAAACACCTTTAACGCGAGTAGCTGTATGATGGCAAACATAATTAAATCAAATTCACCCGAATTAAAGCAGGTTGGAAGCATATTTTATCTTCAACCTCAGGGAATACAGTTTGTTGGTGTTACAGCCTATATTACTGAATATGTAAATATAGGTAGTAATGTTAATGCACTGGCTTAAATGGTACTTAGTTTAATATTAACTAAAAGCATATAAACTCCATCAATTACAAAAATATAATTGATGGAGTTATTTTATTATTTTAAGTTTAATCTATATGTCACTATTTCATTAGCTCAACAACAAGCTTTGCTACATCTACCATATCCTTTATATGAATATGCTCCTCTAATGTATGTGGTTTTCTTTCACCAATTCCAAGGTTTACTGCCTTAATACCAAATTGATTTAATACATTTGTATCGCTTCCTCCACCTGTTGATGAAGTATAAAACTTAATTCCTAAAGCCTCACAAGCCTCTTTAACTCTATTTACAACTTCATCATCCTCTTTAACATTAAATGGTCCATACATTCTCTCAACATCTATTTTAGCCTTTGCACCAAACTTTTCACAGGCCTCCTCAATGCATTTAACCATATGGTTTGTCTGTGCATCAAGCTTTTCAATACTTAAACTTCTTGCCTCAGCCTTAATTTCAACTTCAGGACACACTATATTTGTAACTTGACCACCATTTATTACACCAACATTTGCTGTTGTTTCTTCGTCTATTCTAAGTAGATTCATATTAGAAATTGCGTGGGCCGCCACAACTATAGCACTTATTCCTTCCTCTGGTGCAACTCCTGCGTGGGCAGGCTTTCCTATAATCTTTGCAATAATCTTATCCTGTGCAGGTCCCTTTATTACAACTTGTCCTGGGTCCCCACCACTATCTAAAACATAGGCTCTCTTTGAATTTATCTTTGTATAATCAAGGTTCTTAGCCCCAAACAGGCCTCCCTCTTCTGCTATTGTAAAGGCAAGTTCTATTGGGCCGTGGGGTATGTTTTCCTCTTTAATGTGTCTTATTGCTTCAATTATGCATGCAATACCAGCCTTATTATCTGCACCAAGTACAGTTGTCCCATCACTATAGATAGCACCATCCTTTATAACTGGCTTTATATTTACTCCTGGACTTACTGTATCCATATGGCAACAGAAGAGAACAGATTCCTTTTCAACATTGCCTTCTAATTTAGCAATTATATTTCCTGTGTTTGAACCAACAACCTCACCTGCATTATCTACGTATACTTCAAGTCCAAGTTCCTCAAGAATTGATTTTAATTTTTCTGCAAATTCCCCTTCTTTTCTTGTTTCACTTGATACTTTAACCATTTCAATAAAACCTTCAACTAATCTTTCTTGGTTTATCATAATATCCCTCCAATTATAAAGGCACCCCGTGGGTGCCTTTTATTATTTTAAGAAAATGTATACACCAGGTCCTAATGGTAAATTAAATACATACCATACTAAGAATAGTAATGTCCAACCTATTAGGAATATGATTGAATATGGTAACATCATAGAAATAAGCGTACCAAGACCTATATCCTCATCATACTTTTCGGCAAATGCAACTATAACTGCAAAGTATGACATAAGTGGTGTAATTATATTTGTTGATGAATCACCTATTCTATATGCACATTGTGTAAATTCTGGTGTGAAACCAAGTTGCATTAACATAGGTATAAATATTGGTGCCATAATTGCCCACTTTGCTGAAGCTGAACCTATAAATAGGTTTATGAAGGCACTTATCAATATAAATCCTATGATTAAACCAAATCCTGTCATTCCTGTTGACTTTAAGAAGTTTGCACCCTTTACTGCAAGTATTGTTCCAAGCTTTGAATATGAGAAGTATGCAACAAACTGTGCAGCAACAAAGGCAAGTACTAAATATCCTCCCATTGTGCTCATAGCCTTTGACATAGCTGATGCAATATCCTTGTCATTCTTTATTGTCTTTGCTCCAAATCCATAAGCAACTCCTGGAATTAGGAAAAATAGTGCTATAATTGGAACTATACCATCCATAAATGGAGTATGTCCTAATATCTTTTTTGTTTCTGGATCTCTAAGTATTCCATTTTCAGGAACAACTAATAGTAATATAACTATTATAAATAGTATAAATGAAATTAATGCATATCTTAATCCTTTCTTCTCTTCTTCTGTTAAATAGGTAACTTCAACTACCTTCTTGCCTTTATATTCGCCTAATCTTGGTTCTATTATTCTATCAGTTATGAATGTACCAAGTGCAGTTATTACGAATGTTGAAACAAACATAAAGTAGTAGTTTGCAGTTGGAGTAACTACATAAGAAGGATTAATAAACTTTGCAGCTTCTGTACTTATTCCACCAAGTAGTGGGTCAAGTGTACCAATTAATAGGTTAGCACTAAATCCACCAGATACACCCGCAAAGGCTGCCGCAAGACCTGCAAGTGGATGTCTATTGAAACTTAGGAAGATGATAGCACCAAGCGGCACAAGTACAACGTATCCTGCATCTGATGCTATATTTGACATAATACCTAAGAAAACAACAACTGATGTTATAAGTTTCTTTGGTGTACTTAAAACTATTTTTCTAAGAAGTGCTTGAATAAGTCCTGTTCCCTCTGCAACACCAACACCAAGCATTGCAACTAAAACTGTTCCAAGTGGTGCAAAGCCTGTGAAGTTTGAAACAGCCTTTGAGAACATAAATCTAATTCCATCTGGATCAAGTAGGCTAACTGCCGCTACCTTTGCTGTAGTTAATTCCTTTGTTTTAGTATTAATCATTTGAAATTCAACAGCAACTCCAGCCTTTGCTGCAAGATGAGAAATTATGATTACTAATAAACTAAAAATAACAAAGATTGTAACTGGATGAGGTAGCTTATTTCCTACTTTTTCAACCCAGTTAAGAAATTTTTGAAAAAATCCATTTTTCTTTTGATTTGACATTGTGTACCCCCCTTACTTTCTTAAATAATTTTGTTCACGTTTACTTGTAATTGAATAACAATATTCAATATACTGAAAATTTGTATTGACGTCATTGATTATATCAAAATTCATAATTTTTGACAATATGTTAGGAAAATAAATTTCAAAAATTCTATATTTTATACATAATTCTTTTGATTTCTACATCGTTTTGCTCTATCTTTATATTTAAAATAAAATTTAAATTTTATCTAAATAAAAAGCAAGTGATATTAGTAAAACTTTTATATCACTTGCTTGATACACTTTAGTTATGAAAATAAACTATAAATTATTTGAAAATGCCACAATTCACCTGGGTGGCACTCATATGAATATTGCCTTATCCTTTAGTTCCACTTTACCGTCCTTAACAACAACATCTTCTCCATCAATAAGATTCTTATATACACCATCTTCTAAATCAACCTTTACAAATCCCTTATTTAGCTCAACGTTAAATATACCAACTAATTTTTCATCTCCCATTTTATATGATGCAACTATAACATTGTTATCATCACAATCTATTTGGTAAAATCCATTTGCCATAATCTCCTTCTTTTTTATATTTGCAAGAGCCTTCATATACTCAACAAATTCTTCCTTCATACCACTCCAGTTTACCTTATCTATATCAAATAGGCTTGGGGTGTTATCATCCTGTGCTTCTTGTCCTGCATAGATTAAGGTTGCACCCTTTTGGAAGTATAAAAATGCTGTCCATATCTTAAGCTTTGTCTCATCTGGTATTAACTTCTTTGCCCTTGGCTGGTCGTGGTTATCTAAAAATCTAAGCTTTACATAGTTGTTTGGGTATATAGCCTCCTGAAGCTTTACCCTATTTATGTAATCCCTTAGGGTGTTTTCACCCTTAAAATATCCTAAATATACATCATTTACATCGTAGTCGTAGCATATATCAAAGGCTTGATAAACTTCACTATCTGAAAGCCCAACAAATCCATTCTCCCTCATTGCCAAAATAAAACTTAAATGAACACTCTCTGCAAGCCATATTACATCCTCTTTAACCTTTGCTACCTCTTCCCTTGCCTTTAGCCAAAACTCAAGTGGGATAAGTGGTGCAACGTCACATCTAAATCCATCTACACCTAAACTTGCCCAGTATTTTAATGTTTCTATTTGATAGTCCCAAAGTTCTCTATTGTTATAGTCTAAATCAACAATATCTGTCCAGTCTCCTACCTTATTTCCCATTCTTCCATCCCTTTTTCTATAGAAAAACTCAGGATGGTTTTCTACAAGGTATGAATCCGGTGATGTGTGATTGTAAACAACATCTATCATAACCTTCATACCTAAGCTGTGTATCTTGTCTACTAATCTTTTAAAGTCCTCAAGCGTTCCATATTCAGGGTTTATAGCCCTATAATCCTTAATCGCATAGGGACAGCCTAAACTTCCCTTTTTGTTTTTTACCCCAATTGGATGAATAGGCATAAACCAAATTATATCTGTTCCTAAGGATTTTATCCTTTCTAAATCCTCTTCCACATCCTTAAAAGTTCCATTTTTACCGTGATTTCTTACATATACAGAATAAATAATCTTATTTCTTAAAGTTATGTCAGTAGTCTTTGCCATAACAGTTCCCCCTAAAAATCACACTTTAATTAATTCATACTCCATATTACCTATTCCTATATTTTGTGCGTGCTCAAGGCATACCTTCCAATCTGTTTTTCCGTGAATTGCTGTAAACTTATCTTCAATATGGCAGTCGCAATCGTTATGGTCGTGAATTGCACATCCTGCAATTGCTGGTGCACTATTTACCATATCAACACAAGCCTTATCAAGTGCAACAGGGTCAAAGGATGCTGCTATACCTATGTTTGGAACAATTGGCATATCGTTATTAGACCAGCAGTCACAGTTTGGTGAAACATCCATAATGAAGTTTATATGAAAATGTGGTTTATCCTTTATAACTGCCATTGTGTATTCTGCTATCTTTTCACTGGCAATAGATGCTGCCTCATCCCAGTTAACCTGTGCAGCATTAAATTGACAAACTGCAATACATTGTCCACATCCAACACACTTATCATAATCTATAACTGCTACCTTGTTTTCATTCAAGAAGATTGCATCGTGGGCACAGCTCTTTATACACATTCTACATCCTACGCAGTTTTTCTCTGCTATTTTAGGTTTTGATGATGAGTGCATAAATAGCTTGCCGCCTCTTGAACCTGAACCCATACCTAAATTCTTAAGTGCACCACCAAAGCCTGTCATTTCGTGACCTTTAAAGTGATTCATTGAGATTATAACATCTGCATCTGCAATGGCTGAACCAATTTTTGCAGCCTTTGTATGCTTTAAGTTAACTTCAACTTCTCTATACTCTGTTCCCTTAAGTCCATCTGCAATTATAACTTGACAACCAACTGTTAAGGGATTAAACCCATTTTCGTAAGCCGCATCTAAATGGTCAAGAGCATTGTGTCTTCTTCCTGTATATAGGGTATTTGCATCTGTTAAAAATGGCTTTCCACCAAGCCCCTTTATTATCTTAACTATTTTTGCTGCATAATTTGGT
Organism: Caloramator sp.; assembly: GCF_020054765.1. Lineage (NCBI taxonomy): Bacteria > Bacillati > Bacillota > Clostridia > Eubacteriales > Clostridiaceae > Caloramator > Caloramator sp. Next base: position 18,895 of record NZ_JAIHAO010000014.1, read on the forward strand.
CTTATGTATGCAAGGTTTCCTGGTTCCCCAAAGTGTATCTTTATAGCAACATATTTTTCCTTAAAATCTATATTTTCTATTCCAGCAGCTTTTACAAGCTTTTCAAGTTTATCAAGCATATTAAATCCTGGTCTTGTTCTTAAATCTGTAAAATAAACCTTTGACTTCTCCATAGTTTACCTCCTCAAACATTAATTTCTTAAATTATTATACCATATTTGTATATATTAAAATATTTAAATACAACTAAATATTGTATGAATTTAATTAGGCAAATTTCATTACAATAGATATTTTTATCTATAATTATACTTTTTATGTTATATTCTTAAATTATTTTCTATAATTTCTATATATTTCATTGCATAATTATAAATTTTTTTATTGACTTTTATCTGAATTATTCGTATAGTTTTATTTGTGCTTTTTAAAGCAAAAATATAGATAAAGAGGTGAAGTTAGTGGAAAAGGAACTAAAAAGAGAATTAGGACTACTTCCTGCAACTGCTATAGTTGTTGGAAATATGATAGGTTCAGGTATTTTTATGGCACCTCAGGGGCTTGCAGCAGCGTCTAATCCAAAAACAACAATAATAGCTTGGATTATAACTGCACTTGGTTCTATGCTTCTTGCATTAAGCTTTGCAAACCTTGGGGTTAAAATTCCAAAGACAGGTGGACCTATAGTTTATACAAGAGAGGCATTTGGAGAATTCCCTGCCTTCCTTATTGCTTGGACCTACTGGATAGGTTCTTGGGTTGGAAATGCAGCAATTATTACTGCATTTATGAATTATCTATCCTATTTCTTCCCCGTATTTAGCCAAAGTAAACCATTAGCGTTTTTAACTTCATCACTAATACTTTGGGCTTTAACCTATATAAACTATAGGGGAGTTAAAGAAGCAGGAATAGTAAGTATGATTACAACAGTGCTTAAGATTTTGCCTCTAATAGTATTTGCAATAATTGCACTAACTCACTTTAATATATCATACTTCAACACTGTTTCTTCAAAGGAAGTTTCTGGTCTTTCAACACTTCCTGCTGCAATTGCAATAACTCTATGGTCCTTTGTTGGACTTGAAAGTGCAACAATTCCAGCAGGAGAAATAAAGGATCCTGAAAGGAATATTAAATTAAGCACAATATATGGAACATTAATTACTGTTGCAATATATCTTGCTATATCAATACTTGCAATAGGGGCTATGCCTCAAGATATGCTTGCAAATTCAAACGCACCACTTGCTGATATCATAAACTATGCAACAGAACAAAAGTGGGGTGGAACACTTATTGCCCTAGGTGCTGTTATTTCAACTTTAGGTGCAACTTCAGGTTGGATTTTAATTACTGCAAGAAGTTCCTTTGCAGCGGCAGAGGACAAGTTGTTCCCAAAGGTGTTTGCAAAGGTTCATCCAAAGTATAATACTCCTTCTGCATCACTTATAATAAGTGGTATTGCTGCAAATATTCTGCTTGTTATGAACTATGTATCAAGCTTAACTTCAGCCTTTAACTTTATGCTGCTTCTTGCAACACTTTCATTCCTTCCTGCATACTCATTTACAGCAGCGGCAGAGATACTTCTTCTTAGAAATAAGGATGAAAACTTTAACCTATTAAACTTCATAAAGAGTTCATTTATATCAATACTTGCCTTTGCATATTCAATATATGCAATCTACGGAACAGGTGCAGAGGTTGTAATGTATGGATTTATACTAATGCTTATTGGAATTCCTTTTTATGTTTATCAAAAGATACAAAATAGATAAAAATAAACACTTAGGGATAAAATGTTAAGTAAGGCTGTTGAAGAAGTTATATATTGATTAGCCCCATGAAGGATTTTTTAGGCATCCTTTCATGGGGCTTTCTCATACTTTAGCTAATAAATGTTTTTTAAACAATCTCAGTTAGGAATAAAATTCTAATTAAAATATTTCATACTTTATGTTGAGTTGATACCTTACCCTTGTAAATCTTACTTCTTTTAAATTTAAAGGCCTTGAAGTAGTAAAAGACTGTTGTGCCAATTAATGCAAAGATAAAAACAAAGTAAATATATGTATAAATCTTAACTAAATCTATATTTGATACATCTCTACACTGGCTGTATATAAATCCGTGAGCCACACCAAAAACGATTGCTATCATTACATATTTTATAGCTGATAAACATCCATTTCCTGAACTTTCAACAGTATTAACATCAACAGTAAAGGGCATTTTAATCTCCATATCGTTAACATAGATTAAACACATAAATATCATCATTATTATAACAACAATGTATTCTAAAATACCTATATCCTTAAATATGATTGAAAATATCAATAATGCTAATGTAAATATAGGCATTATAAAGTTTATAAACATCGCCTTTATAGCTCCCTTTACAATAGGTTCTGCATCTTCTATTGGTAAAACTTCGTATATGTATGATGCCTTAAAGCTACTTGTGTATGCAATAAATTGAGGTTGTGTAGATAAAAATACTATAATACCATATACTGCAAAAAACCACGAAACTGGATCTACATTTTTTTCACTTAAAACATCCCTTATTAATGGTGCTATAAATATAAAAGCAGTTGAAAGTCCTGTAATCATCTTCTGTTTTAACATTCTATCTCTTTTAAACATAGCCTTTGAAAATATGTAGGAACTCTTTTCTACAGGGTCTTTTATTATTAAATCTACAAACTTTCCCTTTTTGATTACAGACTGGCTCTTATTTCCCATATCAAATTTATATAGATTTTTTTCAAGTTCAACTAATAGATATTTCTGTGTTATTATAAAAAACAAAATAGTTGCTAAGCTACCTAATATAAAAGCAATTAAACTTTTTATACTAAATTCTCCTAATAGCAGATTAAATATTCCTGAATACCAGGTGGATGGTAGAATAAATATTGCCTTTGAATTTTGTAGAACATTGGAAGAACGTTGTATTATATCTGCACCAAATTGATAAAAAAGAATACTTCCTAATAAGAAGGCTATTTGAAAATAATTTACTATATCCTTTAGTTTTTCACCGTCATAGTGTTTAAGTATCAATGAGTATATCAATATAGTTAGTGAAAGTGAAAACATAAGAATTAAAGGGGTTACTATAAGCATACCAATTATATATTTATACCCAAAGATATAAGTTCCAATTGAAGTTGGTAGTATTATAGTCATAATCAAAATTGAGATTAAATATATAGTTACATATGTACCTCTAATCGAAGATAAAGTATTCATATCTATAGGCATTGCACCTAATATGTTTTTATCGGATGTACTTAGTATTACTGTACTAAAATCGTGTACAAGACTTAAAAATATAAGAATCATTATAACTGCAATTGAAAGGTTAGAAACTAATTCAATACTATGTAATGTAAAGGCTATCGATGGGGCTAAACCAAATAAAATAACCCCAAGTATAAAGGATATTATTTGAGATTTTTTGCTTTCACCCTCCACCTTGTAGTCTTTATATAGAGAAGTTCTTGCACGCCTATCATTTTTAAATTTAATATCTAATATTCTATAAAGCGTTTCAAAATCCACCTTTAAATAGTTGAATATAAATTTAAATTTGCCAAGAAGTTTAAGCAGTAAAAATTCCATCTAAATCTCCTCTCCTTATTTATACAATAATATTTAATATTACCATAAAATACTATATAAATAAATAAGAAGAAGGTAAAATTTTATATATGCTTATCAATAAAGGTCGCCCAAATTTATGGGCGACCTTAAATAGCCTATTTCCACACATCTGTTTCTACTCCAATGTCCTTTGAAACAAACCTTCCACCTTCATTTTTCTCATAATGTTTTAGAGTATCTACCACAAGTTTAGAAGCCACAAGAAGTATTGGTACGTTAGCAAACACAACCATTATATTTACAAAATCAGATATATACCATAGGTTTCCAAGTTCAAGACCTGCAAGAACAGTTAATACTCCAAATGGAACAAAGAACAAGGCTCCTAATGCACGAATGAAGTTTATGAATTTGTTGCTCTTTGTTATAAAGTTGCCAGATATTTCGGCAAAAAGTATTAGTCCTATTAATGTTGTAAAGGCAAATAATGCATAGCATAGTGAAAGTATACTTTGAACAGCAGAATCTAAAGATGTTCCTGGAATAAGGTGTTTTACAGATTCCATATAAACTGTTATTTTTGAATTTCTAATCGATTCCCAAGCAACTCCTGCTTCACCTGTCCAAAGATGTGCTATTACAACTAAAAATCCTGTTAGTGTACATATAACCATTGTATCAAGGAAAACACCTATAATTTGAACAAATCCCTGTTCTGCTGGATGCTTGTTTTCAGATACTGCTGCTGCCATTGTTATTGTACCTTGACCTGCCTCATTTGACATAAGCCCCCTCTTTACACCTTGAGATAGTGCAATTCCAAAGACTCCACCGAAAACAGCCTCTACTTTAAAGGCTCCAACAAAAACCTCTTTAAAGAAGTATGGAATTAGCTTTATATTTACTAAAACTATTATTATAACAATTGCAAAATATATAACAGCCATTATTGGAACCAAATAATCTGTAACCTTTGTAACACGTCTTAACCCACCAAATACGATAATTATAACTGATATTGTTAATATTATTCCTATTGCATAGTAAACTGTTGATTGGCGTCCGTGGGTAACTCCAGTTAATGTATCTACCGCTGAGCCTAACGCTGTAAAGAGGTGGAAGGTTTGACCTGGAACACAAAACAGTGCGTATATTATAAATATAACTGATAAAAATACTCCAACCCATCTTCTGTTTCCAAATATCTTCATACCGTAGAAGGGAAGACCTCCAACAAATTCCTTATCCTTCTTCTCTTTAAAGAGTTGTGCAAGCACAGCTTCAGCAAAGGCAAGAGACATACCAAAGAAGGCTGATACCCACATCCAAAATAGTGCACCAGGTCCTCCAACCGATACCGCACCTGTAACTCCCATAATGTTGCCTGGGCCTATACGCATAGCAGAACTTAAAACGAATGCTGCAAGAGGACTTATTCCTGTTTTGGCTGCTCTTTGTTCTGTTAGTATTTTTAATCCTGTTTTAAACCTCTTAATCTGTACAAAACCCGTTCTAATTGTAAAGTATATACCAGAACCTATTAGAAGTAGAATTGCAAAGGTAAATTTACCAAGTACAGGAATGTTTGAATACCACTTATAGTTTGTTGGGAAGTCCCATAGGAAATCTGTGATTGGTACTATGAATTCAAAGAATTTATTAATGGAATCAAAAAAGGCATTCATATTTAACCTCCATTAACTTAATTAAATGCTTTACTTATTCTTATTAATGCCTCCTTAAGCATATATCTTGGACAAGCGATATTAATTCTTTGAAATCCCCTCCCTTCTTCTCCAAATATTAGTCCCTCCTGGAGTGCTACCTTTGCCTTCTCTTGAAGAATTGTTGATATTTCTTTATCTGAAAGTTTAAAATCCCTAAAATCAAGCCATACAAGATAGGTTCCCTCTGGTCTTATTATTTTTATCTTTGGGATGTTTTCTTTTATATATTTTTCAAGGAAATTGTAATTTTCCTCTAAATAATCTATTAAAGCATTAAGCCAACTCTCCCCTTTTGTATATCCAGCCTCAATTGCCACAAGACTAAAGGCATTATTTCTTCTTATATCAAGAACTGCAAGTTCCTCTTGGAACAGTTCTAACTCTTCTTTTCTTGGGAACTGTACAAAGGATGCCTGTAGACCTGCAATATTAAAGGTCTTTGTTGGTGAAAAGCAGGTTATAGTAATATCTTCAACCTCTTTAGATATGGAGGCAAAGGGGGTAAACTTATAGTTTTTATATACAATATCTCTCCATATTTCATCTGAAATAACTCTAACATTGTATTTTAAACATATTTCAGCAATTCTTGTAAGCTCCTCTTTTGTCCAAACTCTTCCAACAGGATTATGGGGATTACATAATATAAACCATTTTAAATCGGGGTCTTTACACTTTTCTTCAAAGTCATCAAAATCTATTATGTATCTCCCATCAACCTGCTTTAGTGGATTTATTACAAGAGTTCTTTTATTCTTTTTTACTACGCTACTAAAGGGAGCATATACTGGTGGCTGAATTAATATTTTTTCATTTTCCTTTGTAAAAAGTCTTATTATAAGTGATATAGATGGAATTACTCCTGGGGAATGTATTAAGGTATTAGGTTGTATTTCATATCCATACCTTCTTTTTGTCCATTCACAAGCACTTTCGTAATAGGAGTTTGGTCTATAAACATAACCAAATATCCTTTGTTCGAGTTTTTCCTTCATTGTATCATATATTTCTGGTGCAACTTCAAAATCCATATCTGCCACCCAAAGAGGAAGTAGGTCATTTGAGCCATAGTGCTTATCCATTTCACTCCATTTTACCGAATGATTTTTGCTTCTATCTATCTTTTTATCAAAATTGTATTCCATAAGAATCCTCCCAATCTTTTATGTTGTTTTCTTTAAAAATTGTGCTTTATTAAAATATATTCATATTTTATTAATAAGATACTGACTAAAATAGGCCATAGTAATATTTCATTCATTACTATGGCCTATTTTATATAATTATTTTGTTGGTGCTGGAGCCTTTACAACAATTAATTCTAAAACTTCATCGTGCTTATTACCAACATTCATCTTTGTATTAACAGGTATTTTAAGCACAGTTCCCTGTTTGTATTCGTGAACTTCCTGTTCGTTTAGTCCTATTGATAGTGTTCCTCTTAAAACTGTCATATAAACATTTGAATTTGAGTAGTGCTCTGGTAGTCCCTCATCCTTATTAAAAATCATATGGATGTAATGTACATTTTCATCCATAATAACCCTCTCAACTATTTTTTCATTTCCAAGTGTAAGCTGATACACCTTCTCAACCATATTCAATTCCTCCCTATTCTTTTTTATTTACATTATCACAACCTCATATATTTTCTCTATGATATAAATCACAATTTCATTAATTTATTATTTATTAATTATGCAAATAAAAACCGTAGGAACTCAATCTATTCCTACGGTTATAGTATTGCCTATATTTCATTATTATCTTCTATTTAACACTGCATTTACAACAACACCTACTATTGCTGCAAAGCTTAAACCTGATATCTTAACTGTTTCTGTTACTGGAATTCCTATGTTTATTCCTGTATAGGTTGGCATAAGTCCTAAGACTAAAACCGTTGCCATAACTATTATGTTCTTCACATTAAACTCAACCTTGCTATTATTTATAGTTTGAACACCTATTAGGGCTATCATTGAGTATAGCATAAAGCTTATTCCACCCATTACTGGTACAGGTATAGTCTTTAAAAAACCTCCAACCTTACCTACAAACCCTAATACCATTGCAAAAACTGCTGTCATTCTTAAGATTGATGGATCGTAGTTTTTAGTTATTGCAAGTACACCTGTGTTTTCTCCATATGTTGTATTTGCAGGTCCACCTATTAATCCTGCCACCATTGTCGCAAGTCCATCTCCAAGTAGTGTTCTATTAAGTCCTGGATCCTTTATAAAATCTTGTCCTACAACTTCACCATTTGTTGTTATATCTCCTATATGTTCCATAAAAACTGCAAGTACAACTGGTGCTATTATTGCTATTGCTGCTATATCAAACTTTGGAAGAGTAAAGTTTGGCACTGCGAAAAGCGGTGATGTTTTAACCGCTGCAGTATCCACAATTCCCATACCTACTGACAGAATATACCCAACAGTTACCCCTATTATTATTGATAATTGCTTTATAAGTCCTTTTCCTAAAACTGTAACTGATACTGCAGTTAAAAGCGTAATTATTGATACTGTATAATTTGTTTTTGCACTGCCATACGCAACTGGAACTAAGTTTAAACCTATTACCATTATCATTGGTCCTACAACCTGTGCAGGAAGTACCTTTCTTATCCTATCTACTCCTATCTTTTCAACAAGGAAGGATACAAGTACATATATTAAACCTGCTACTACTATTCCACCTTGTGCGTATCTTAAGTCTCCATTATATGCTTGTTTTACTGCAAGTATTCCTGGAATAAATGCGAAGGATGAACCTAAAAAAACTGGTACTTTTTTCTTTGTGCAGAAGTGGAAAATCATTGTTCCAAGACCTGCTGAGAAGATTGAAACTGATGGGTCAAGCCCCGTTAGAATTGGAACCAACACAGTTGCTCCAAACATTGCGATTAAGTGTTGAATTGCAAGTATAACTCTTTTTACCTTTTCCCAAGTTGATACCTCTTGAGCTCTTAATTCCTTTGCTAAAATTTCTTGTGCCATTATAAAACCTCCTCCTTTTTCAGCCTCTCAGGACTGATTTAAAAGTTTTTTAGACATAAAAAAACTTCTTACCCTGCTGGCAAGAAGTTATGAACGCACTTATATATAGTATTCCTGCGTACTCCCAACATCTTACCAGCCTCACGGGACTGATTTAAAGACCACATTCATTTTCTTAATTATACCACGCTCAATATTATATTGCAACCATTTTTTAAGTGCCACCCAGGTGAAATGTGACATTTTCAATATATTGTATTATAAATATAAAAAATCACTCCACCTTGTGATAAAAAATACTACATTTTAAACGCATCTATCACAGGGATGGAGTATATAACTTCAAATGAATTTTTAAAAATCATTTGATGCATAATTTGACAATTTAAACATATGATACTGACTATAGACTAACTATTCTATCCGCCACATCCTTTGCATCCTCTATATCGTGGGTAACAAATATTGAGGTTGTATTTGATTTTTTAAGAATTTCTTTAATTTCATTTCTTATCTTTTTTCTAAGGTCTGCATCTAAATTGCTAAAGGGTTCATCTAACAACAAAAGAGATGGTTTTGGAGCAAGTGCCCTTGCTATTGCTATTCTTTGTTGTTGACCTCCACTTAACTCGTGGGGGTATCTTTTTTTATATTCCTTCATATCCACAAGTTCTAAAACTTCATCTAATATTCGTTGCCTTTCGTTTTTATTTACATTCCCAACTCCAAACAAAACATTCTTTTCAACCGTCATATGAGGGAAAAGTGCATAGTCTTGAAATACCATACCTATTCCTCTTTTCTCAGGCTCTACAAATATATCCTTTTTATTTAATGTATTATTATTAACTATTATTTCTCCACCATTTGGTATTTCAAGACCAGATATTAGTCTAAGTATGGTGCTTTTACCACTTCCACTTGGCCCAAGTAATGCAACTATATCTCCCTTTTCAATCTCTAAATTAAAATTTTTTATCTGATAATCCTTAGCATTTTTGTATTTAAAACTTAAATTTTTTATAACAACATACATAAAATCTACTCCTTATCAACCCTATTTATAAAACTTATTGCTACTATACTAATTAATATAATTATAATTGCTGGAACTGCTGCCTCTTGAAGCATCTCATCTGCTGCATAGTCAAAGGTTCTTGTGGCTAATGTATTAAAATTAAATGATCTTAAAAGAAGTGTTAAAGGAAGTTCCTTAATAATATCAATAAAAACTAATACAATACTACTAATTATCGCTGGTTTTAACATAGGTATATCTACTTTTAAAAAGGTCTTAAAGGTATTTTTTCCAAGTAGCCTTGAGGCTTCAAAAAACTTTTTGCCCATCTTTTCATAGCCAGACTCTATTGCTTGATACGAAACTCCTATAAATCTTATGATATAAGCAAAAAATAACATAAATATACTTGTTGATAAGACAAGTGTCTTGGAGTTTGGATTTATGATTAAATAAAGCCATTTTAAATTTCTATCTATATTAACAAACAAGAGTATAACAGAAATTGCAATAACTGCTGCTGGTATTGAATACCCTATCATTGTTATTTTCGAAATTATTTTAGAGCTGATACCTTCATTTATTCTGCAATAATTTCCTATAATTAGTGAAATTATCGTTATAACAACTGCAGCTAAAATAGATAACGCCAATGTGTTTAATGACATCTTAATAAACGACCCATCAAAAACCCTTTTATATGTTAAAGATGCAAAATAAGTAAGCTGCAAAGTTGGAATTAGAAATGATAATAAAAATAGTAAAGTAAAAAAAACTATAACTAAATTCTTTTTTATTCCTTTAAGTCTTTTTTTTACAACAGGTCTTATTTTAGTTGTGGTGTAGCTATATTTTCTTCTTCCCCTCATAAACTTTTCAAATAAAATTAAAAATACAACACTAACCATAAGTATTGAAGCAATTCTAACTGAAGACTCAACATCTCCAAGCGAAAACCAAGTTTTAAATATAGCTGTTGTAAATGTCTGCACACCAAAATATGAAACAACACCATAGTCACTTAATACCTCAAGTGCAACAAGTGTAGCACCACTTACTATAGCAACTCTTGATATTGGTACTATAACTTTAAAAAATATTTCTATATTTCCCTTTCCAAGAAGTTTTGCACTCTCAACAAGTGTTGCCGATTGTTTTTCTAAAAAAGACTTTGTAATTAAATAAACATAGGGGAATAAAAATATTGTAAGTATAAATACCGCCCCTTTAAGAGACATTATATTAAAATATTTTTGATTAACCACTATATCAAATCTATTTCGAAGAGTAGACTGTATTATACCTGTATAACTTAAAAGTCCATTATATGTGTAGGCACCTATATAGGGTGGTATAGCCATCGGAAGAACCAATACCCATTTAAAAAATCCTCTAAGGGGGAATTCATAAAATGTAACAAAGTAGGCAGATAAAACACCTATAATAGTTGTAAGTAATACAACTGAAATAGTAAGTTTTATGCTATCTATAACATATGCCTTCAGCATATACTGTTTAATATGAGCCCAGTTTTCATTTACAGGTTTTATTAAGTTTAAAATTATTTCTATACTTGGTAATAAAATTAATATTACCATTATATAAGTTATTAAAGACCATCCGTTAAAATGTTTTTTTAATTTTACCTTTTGCATATTCAACACCCTTATTTATTAAGGCCCTAAATTAGGGCCTTTATATTACTTCCAACCAACTTCATTGAATATCTCAACAGCGTGTTTGTTATGTTCTCCAAGCTTTGATATTTCAATATTTTGTCTCTTAAAATCTCCCCAAGATTTTAACAGCTCTGCTGCTTCAACCTTTGGATTTGCTGGATATTCATAATTTGCTTCTGCAAATTGTTTTTGTGCTTCTTGTGAAGTTAAAAACTCAATCAGCTTTACTGCATTTTCCTTGTTCTTTGAAGCCTTTGTTAATCCCACACCACTTATGTTTATGTGCGTTCCGGTTGTCTCTTGATTTGGGAAAAATACTCCAACCTTCTTTGCTGCATTAACTTCCTCTTGATCCTGTGAATTTAACATTTTTCCAATGTAGTATGTGTTTACAATAGCAACATCACCTACTCCTGCTGCAACTGCCTTAACTTGGTCTCTATCGTTTCCTTGAGGTTCTCTTGCAAAATTTTGAACAAGTGCCTTAGCCCACTCTTTAGCCTTTTCTTTACCATTTATCTCTATCATTGAAGCAAGTAGTGATTGATTGTATATATTTGTTGAAGATCTTGTTAAAACCTTTCCCTTCCACTTTGCTTCAGTCAATGCCTCATACGTTGAAAGTTCGCTTGGGTTTACTCTATCCTTTGCATAAACTATAACTCTTGCTCTAACTGTAAGTGCAGTCCAAGTGTTATCCTTATCCCTTAAATTTTGTGGGATGTTTTTATTTACCAAATCTGAATTGAAGGATTGTAAAAGTCCCTGTTCCTTTGCCTTATGTAGTCTTCCTGCATCTGCAGTAATTAGTATATCTGCCTGCGTGTCTTGTCCTTCTCTTGCAAGTCTTTCTATAAGTTCGTCTGATTTTCCTTCAACTACATTAACCTTTATACCTGTCTTTTTAGTAAATTCTTCATAAAGTTTTTTGTCTGTATCATAATGTCTGTCTGAATATACATTTACAACTTGTTCCTTTTGCTGTACTGGTGCTTTTTCTTTTGCTGTCTTTGCACAACCTGCAAATATTGATGCTGATAGTAATAGTGCTGATGTTATTGAAAGTAATTTGATTTTCTTGTTCATATTGAACCTCCTTATTGAAATTATATCTTATTTGAGAACAATTATCAATTTCATTATAAGGAACATATTCAAGATTGTCAATATGAAATTATAAAAAAATACCTAAGCAAAATATGGTGTACTTGTTTGTTAAGTGCACCATATTTACTTAGGTATGATATTACATATTTTGGATAATGTCACATTTCACCTGGGTGGCACTTTTAGCACCATAGGTTGTTATAGTCTATTCCAGTTAATTCTTTGCATATTTTTTTAGTCTCCTCTTTTGCCTCCTCCTTCTTTCCACCCATTTTTAATCTCTCTATTTCGCTCTGAAGTATTTTGTGTCGCTCTTGTGTCATAGCATATTTGCTTGCAAAGTATAAGGTTAGTAGTATAAATATTATTGGAACGATGCTAAATAGTATTTTTATACCAATTATTGTTGATGATGACTGTTCTACATATTCTCCGACTACAGTTGGTCTCTTATATCCAACAATTTGAAGCATAAATCCAATAAATGCAATAGTTATACCATTAGCAAGCTTTCTTAATAGGGTTGCCATACCTGCATAAACGCCTTCTCTTCTCTTTTTTGTTATTATTTCATCTACATCTGCAATTTCAGGAAGAATTGACCAAGGAACTAATACTGATACGGATGTTCCAAACCCACTTAAAGCTGCAACTAAATATACTAAAAACTTTGGTGAAGATGGATTTAAGAAAATAGAAGTTATTAGTGCAATTATCCACATTGTAAATCCAAACTTTAAAGGTGTAGTTTTGGTATATTTCTTGGCAACCTTTATATTTATCGGCATAACAATTAGTTGTGTTACTAAGAGAGTTCCAAGTACAATCGGAAACTCACTTGGTCTTTTGATACAACTTGTTAGATAATATATAAAAAGGGTTGTTAGAAAATCTACTGCAGTTTGGCAGCTTATAAATATACCTGAATAGATTCTAAAGGATCTATTTCTAAAAACCTGAATAAGCTCATTAAAAGGATTTTCATTGCTAATAATATGTTCTTTTTCCTCATAAGTTCCTTTAAATACAATAAACCAAGGAAGTGAATAAAGCACTGCAAAAGCTATACCCATAACCATATAACCTGTTTTAACACTTGTACCAAAGCTATTTACTATTATTTTAGGAACAACTCCTGCAAGTATTGCTGAGGTAATTGAAAAAATAAGCCTTACTCCTGTGTATGAGGTTCTTTCTTGATAGTCCTTAACCATTTCTGGAAGAATTGAGTTGTATGGTATCATAACCATTGTAAAGGCTGTATTAAAAAGTAGATATACAAATAGATAATAAGCAAAGAGGTAGTTTTTATTTATTCCAAAGGAATACCACATCAGAGAAAAACTTATGAAGATAGGAAGTGAACCAAATAAAAAGTATACTCTTCTTCTGCCATACTTAGATTTTGTTCTGTCTGATAAAACACCCATAAGTGGATCAGATACTGCATCCCAAATCTTACCAATAAGCATTATAATTCCTGCAAGGGCTGGGTTTATAAGTTCAACATCGGTTAAATAGTTTAAAAATAAAAGACTTATTAGTAAAAATGCTCCGCCACCAAATATGTCCCCACAACCATACATTAGCTTCCTTTTAAAATCTTTTTCCATAATACCCCTCCTAAAACGTTTTCTATTAGCCACAAAATTAATCTGTTTAAATGTAATTACATAATTAAACCTATATAAGATTTTGATTTTAAAAGTAAAACAACCTAAACTTTCATTCTCTTGCTTATAAGATAAAAAAGACGGTAACCTATTATAATTACCGCCTTTGCTTAAATGTCTTATTTAATTAATATGCTTAATCCTGATATAAATAGAAGAATATATGTTATCCTCATAAATACATTTTGATCCATTTTTTTATAAAGCACTTCTCCTAAGGCCATACCAAATACAAGTGCCAATATACTTGGTATTAAAAATCCCATAACCTCTCTATTAAACTGTCCTGATGTAATTCCTTTTATTAATATTAGTCCATTCAATATTATCCAGACTAAAGATAGCGTTGCCCTAAAAGTTGCCTTATTTTTCAACTTGTAGGTTGCATATATAACAACAAGGGGGCCTCCAACAACAAACATTCCGTGTATTATACCTGCAAGTAAAAGTATTGCCGATAATACTATTTTGCTTTTAATTTGGGTTTTGTTCTTTTGTAAAACACCCCTAAGCGAAACAAATAGTATAAATATACCTAAAATCTTTAAAAGAATAGTCGGACTGTACATTGAATATATTTTCATACCAATAAAAAGACCTATTAGCATAAGAATAATTATCTTTAAAAATTCTCCCCAGCATATGTCTTTATAGGACCTTGCAACTATCCATATCGATGCAAGCATACCTAAAAGGTTTAATATCTGCTTTGAATTATCAATGCCTATTAATAAAATGGAAAAGGGCATTGCAAGTATAGTACCTGCAAACCCTGTAATTCCTTGAATTGTATTGCTTATTAGTATGATTATAAATAAAAGTATAAGTTTATCTGCCATAATCATCCTTAACCATCTCTTTAAATAGTTTTGTTACTTCTTCAAATAAATCTCTATACTCTGAAGATTTTCTATAAAACACAGCTGGTTTTCCAAAAGGAACATCTACTTCAACATATCCACCCTTATACTCTTGTCCTGTTGGCATATGTATCCACTCATCTTGTGGCAGGTATACACTCCATTTGCTCATCCCTTCTTTATATACTGGTGCAACTAATATGTCTCTTCCATACATATATTGGTATTGAATATCATAGGTATTTTTATCATCCTCATAATGCATAAATAGAGGTCTTTGTACTGGTATTCCCTCTTCAGTATTTTGTTTTACTAAATCCTTTAGGTATGGTGAAAGTTTTACATACACACTTGTCATAAGTGCTAAATGCTCTAATGCACCGTCATCATCATAAACTTGGAAGTTTTCATCTGGTCTGTTACCTTCGTGGGTTCTCATAACAGGAGTAAAGGCTGCCATCTCGGCCCATCTTAAGAAAAGTTCCTTTGTTCTTTTAAGTCCAAATAATGAAGTATATCCACCTATATCACTATGATGTAGGCCATTTCCCATCATTCCACTCGATAGTGCACCTGGTATTACAGATGCAAGTCCATCGTGAATGGAAAAATCTACGCTTTGGTCTCCTGCCCAAAGTAATGTGCAGTATCTTTGAACACCTGTAAATCCAGCTCGCATAAAGAATAGAATTTCACCTAATTTACCTGTTTCCTCAAGTGCTTCGTAGTTACACCTTGCCCATATTGTTGGCCAAGCATTATGCATAATCTCTGCCGATACTCCATTATATAGTTTACAATCAGTTGGGAGGTATTCACCAAAATCCGCCATCCAGCCATCTAATCCAAATTCAATGAGATTCTTCTTTATCACACCCTTATACCATTCGAAGGCCTCAGGATTTGTAAAATCAACTATTCCACAATAAAACTCACCAAAATCTACAAGATAGTCCTCGCCGTTTAGTTTTGTTGCCAAATATCCCTTTTCATATGCTTCTTTATAAAGGTCTCCTTCTTTTATTAAATATGGATTTATATATCCTAAGAATCTTATGCCCTTGTCCTTAAGTTCCCATATCTTCTTATCCAATTCAGGATACATTTGAGGGTTCCATTTCCAGTTCCAGAATAATCTCTTTCCAAAGGAGGTTATTTTTCTTCCCTGCCAGTCTTGACACCAAAGCCCGCTTAACTTGACTCCCTTTTCTAACGCTTTATTCATTTTTTCTAAGGCTCTATCTGTTCCTCCTTGAACTCCTAAAATTAGTCCATTATAAACCCATTCTGGTAAAAGGGGCTGTCTTCCAAAGAAACTACTTATTTTTGATACCAATTCTATAAATGTTTCTGCCGTCTCAAACATAATGTATTTTGGTATACTCCAAACTTCAAGTTCGTGATAATATTTATTTTTAAAATTAAAATCCATATATGCACTGCTTTCAAGATGACAGTAGTATTTCCTCATTGAAACAAAGGTTGGTTGAGGGTAATTTGTATTGTAGTAATCTCCTCCTGCCTTTCCCATTACATCTGCCATCCAGGTAATATATGTGCTTTTATCTCGCCCAACTCCAGGTTCTGATGTCCAAAGGGGGAAGTTTCTCCCCCTAAGATTAAAGTAGGACATCTGTTCCCCACAGCCGTAAACCTTTTCATCCTCATCGGCATCAATTCTAATCCAGTATCTATTTATAGTGCCTGTGCTTCTTTCAAATTCAATGTAGAGCCTATCTTCCATCTCTTTTACACATAGGCTTAAGCTGTAACCATCATTGCTATATAAATCTATATATACCTTTTCACTGTCTTTTTTTATATTAAAATGTTTTAGGGGTACTCTTGAAATCTTATAATCTTGTATTTTGAAATTTCCTCTATACATCTCTATTTCTGCCTCACCATATCCTACATAAAAGGCAGGTTTAGAGAAGGTATGAGTTAGTAGATTTCTATCATTATACTCTATTAAAAATCCTTCTTTATTTTCCTGAACCTTGAATGTCATAAAATTCACCCCACATTATGCCTTAACGGATTCTCCAGTTACACTCTTTACATAACCTACATATTTCTTATTCCATCTATCTAAACTCAACTTAATTAATATTAGTGCAACTACTGTTACAATAAGTAGTGTTGTCCAGAATTTTGAACCTATTCCATTAACAATACTATATTTTTAATTCATAATTCATACCAACAAGCCCTCTGTGGGCTCCCCTGTTTATTAAATCCTGCCTATCCCCGTGTGCTATTATCCATTTATTTTTCATAAAAAGCAGTCTCTCTTCTCCTACCCCCTCTCCACATTTTGTTATTGGTGTGTTTGTTCCTTTTGGCAAAATTACAACACACTTAAAACCATCGTCACTAACTCTGCAGGGTGCAAAGTGCATTGTAGTTGAATATATTTCTACTGCAGCACCCTTTGGTAGATAAAATGCCTTTACATTGCGTGTGTCTAAATTCAGCCCATCCATATCAAAAACCCTTGAAAGAAATAGCACCAAATCAGTTACTGCTACGTTTACCTCACTTCCCTTATGGTATTCAAGGGCATTTAGCCTTGAGTTATTCCCATTGCAGTAACCTATTTGTATATCCATAAAACCATATACACCCTCTTGTATTTTATCCTTTATATTTAAAACCTCCATCTCCTCACAGGAGGCTACATATATATTCCCTTCATTTGGAACGCAGGTTTTTTCATCCATATACCTAATAACCTCGCTAAAATCATACCCCTCTAAAACTCTACCATAGTCTTTAAATTCTTTATCATAGACACTATATATATTAAAATCGTTTTTCTTCTTTAACTCATATAACATATTATCCCCTCACTCTATAACTTCAAAGCCTTGAAGATTAGCAAATGTCTTAAACACATCAACATAATCTCCATAAACCATTGCAACGTGGTGTGCTATTCCCTTTGATGTAACTGTATTTAAAATATCCTTTATATGTTTATCAAATTTAACCTTTGCATATGTTCCCTTAAGTTCCTTCTCCATAGGAATAGCCTGTCCTCTTTCTATAAATACCCTTGTCTTGCCTCTTGCAGAATCTATACGCATTATGGTTATTTCACCTGATTTCATTACAAAATCTGCTGTTACTCCCTTTCCTCCTGCAAAGTATGTATCAAGGCTTCTTACACTCTTTCCATCCCAAAGTCCTGCTGGTGCCACCCCACAGTGCCACATAAGTGCATAATCTCCTTCTAAATTTACCTGCGAAAGATCTGCTAAGAATGGTTTGTCTCCTCCTGCCGCCTTTATTGCATACATAGAAAGTGCTGCTTCAACATCTCCCTCACAGGCTGTTATAAATCCCATATCTTGAAGTATGGACATTGCTGCACAAGGTGAAATTCCATAGGTTGCTGCAAACTCTGGCCAGCACCTCACAGCAATTGCATCTAAGCTATTGTTACTCATAAACTTCTTTGCCGACTCAACAAGATATGCAACCTTTTTAACCTGCTCCTCTGTAACACCTGAACAATCAAATATATTTTTTACGTTTTCAATAGCATCTTCAAGCTCTTCTCTGCCTACCTCATTTGAATACATATCAGCAATTTCATAATGATCTACTAAGACTCCTGTATTTTTGTAAGTCGAAAGAGGTTCTGTTCCTAAGTTGAAAAATCCGTGGGCATTATAACCTACCAATCCTATATGTGCACTCTCAAGAGATTTCTTCATCCTTAGTGCATCTATCCACTTACTGTCTATTGTATCAGATACTATACACATAAAATTGTCGCATCCTGACTTATATAAATTTGATGCATTTAAGTTTACACCACACACTGAATTTAGCCTTATTTTACCTCCATTATATGGGAGTTCATTGAATGCCCAAAGCAGGATAGGTTTTCTTATTTCTTTATATAAAATAAGTGCCAAGTGTCCAAGATGGAAGGTTCCACTTATTATTACAAGTCCGTCTACTCCAAAGGATGATATTCTCTGTGCTGCATTTTTTGCATCATCTATTTCTATAACCAAGTCCTCTATAAAACACCATTCAACATTTTCTATTTTATTTAATTCCTCCATCTTTTCTTTATAAATTTCAAAGGCGGCATTATAATCAAATGTTTTTCTTGCAAGACAAACAACGCCTATTTTTACATTATGCTTCATTATCCCCACCGTCCCCCTCTTCATTTGAAACAATTAGATATGTTGCTGAAAAATCCTTATCAGAATAATTTTCTACTGCCCTATCATAGATATCCTTTACAAGATTAAATCCTTTTAGGTTAAGTCCTAAATTCTTCATCATATTAAAGGCAATATTTACATCTTTATGCATATTAGCAACTGAAAAGGCTGTCGTAAAATCCTTATTTATAATTGCTTTATGCTTTGTATCTAAATAAAAATTTTGTCCTCCCCCATAGGAAATAGCCTCAACCACATCATTTAAGTTCATTCCAAGACTCTTTGCAAAAACAAACATTTCATTTACGCTATTTTGTATCTGAGCAACCAACATATTATGAATTATTTTCATATTAAGCCCCATTCCATTGCTACCAAGATATATAATATTGCTTCCCATACAGCTAAGATAAGGCTTTATCCTCTCATAAGCCTCTTTGTCTCCGCCTACATATATACCTAAAGTACCTGATATTGCAGCTGCCTTTGACTTTACAACCGGTGCATCAAGCATAACTGCTCCCTTCATTTGTACTTCCTTTGCAATCTCCCTTGATACCTCTGGCTCGATTGTACTCATATCAACCCAAATCTGTCCTTCTCTTAAATGAGGAATAAGTTCCTTTGCAACCATCCTTACGTGTTCACTCTTTGGAACCATAGAAAAAATTACATCACAGTTTTTGGCTATATTCTCAATACTTTCTGCTGCTTTTGCACCCTTATCTACAAGCTTTTCAATTTTAGATTTATCAACATCATATACATAAACTGTTTGTCCAGTCTTTTTAATTAGATTTTCACTCATTGATTCTCCCATTATCCCAAGCCCAATAAAACCTATACTCAAAATTATTCCCCCTTTTCTGTGTTGTCCCAAGCATCCTTAAATATGTTTAATCCATAGTCTGTAAATGGGTGATAGAAGCTTTCTTTATAGACTGCAAAACCACAGGTTACTATATCTGCTCCCATCTTTGCTGCATCAACTATCTGTTTACCATTTCTTACTGCTGCAACAATAATCCCTGTTTTAAAATTATAATTTTTGTAAATGTCCACTATGTCTTTAATATACTGTGATGTATCTTCTCCTGAACTTTCCTTCCATCCTATAAATGGAGAAACAAATTTTGCTCCTATTCTTCCAGCTTGAATTGCCTGTGATGGAGTAAAGACTAATGTAACGTTTGTTCTAATTCCTATCTCCTCAAGGTGCTTTGCTGCAATAAGACCTTGTTCTGTACAAGGGATTTTTATAACAAAGTTTTTACTAAATTGTGCAATCCTTTTAGCCTCCTCTATCATTTCATTTGAATCTATAATATGTGGATTTATTTCAACCGATATAGGAAAGTCCTTGCTTTCAAATTCCTCTGCAAGTTCCTTTATAACTGTTAAAAATGGTTTTCCACTTGCCTGTATGTGCCTTGGATTTGTGGTAACACCGTCTATCCCCCAATTTTTATAGGCATATCTTATTTCCTCTATCTTTGCACTGTCTAAAAAGTATTTCATAACAACCCCTCCAATTGATTAATTGTGTTAATTAATTAATTCTATTATAAATTATATTTTTACACTCTTCAATAATATTCTCAATATTCTTGAAATTTTAATTAATAAAAAAAGTAGGTACTTTATAGATACCCACCATTAGATATAAATCTATCTACAACTATTGATATTGGCCCTATTTTTTCTAATTGTCCATTATTTTTACTTCTCTGCAATTTTTCTATTACTGCATCATCCTTTATCTTCTCTACAAAAATATTTTTTATCTTTTCAATTATTATGTCCTTTTCAAACATAGAACCATAAAGAATTATTCTACTTGGATCAAATAAACTTATATAATTTTCAAGGGATAAGCAGAAATAATATAGGGCTTCATCAACTACTCCTACGACTAAATCATCCTTTAATTCATATGCCACCAATACAGTATCTTTGTTTATATCGTATATATTTCCTGACGTTATTTCATACAATATTGGTGTCTTATCTTTACTGTATATCTTTTGTAGTCTATCAACTACTACCCACATTGAGGCTATTGTTTCAAGACAACCTTGTTTTCCACATCTACACTCTAAACCATCAGGATAAACTATTGTATGCCCTATTTCTCCAGCTTTGTTATTGTTACCAGAATATATCTTATTATCTATTATTATGGCCGAACCCACTCCAAATCCATATTTTATAAATAGTAGACTCTCATTATTGCTGTTATCCCTTGAAGATAGTATTTCACCCAAAGCAAGTGTCCTTACATTATTATCAATATACACCTTCATATTAAGGCTCTTTTCTAATTCTTCCTTTATAGGTACGTTTTTTTCTATTATTCCAAAGGAATTTTTACTAACTCCTAAAGTAGAATCAACTTCTCCAATGACTCCAACACCTACACCTAATATATCTTTTCTTTCTATTGAATTTCTATTTAAGATTATACTTATGCCATCCTTTATAATTTCTATTGCTTTTCTGTATCCAACACCTTTTTGAACAGGAACTCTATATACATCAACTATATCCAAATTAAGTCTTCCTAATGTTATTATTATATCTGGTTGCTCAATACAAACTCCTATTACATATTTGTATTTATAGTTTATATCTATATTTATCTCCTTTCTGCCTGCTCTTTTTGTATCCTCAACCTCACCAATTTCCACAATTAAACCCTCTTCTATCATTTCCTTTACATTAACAGTAATTGCGGCTGATGTTAATCCAATAAGTTCTGCAATTCTTTTCCTTGACATTTGCCCGTTATTGTATAAAATCTTTAGGATTTCACCCCTATTTATAATTTTTATACTCTCCATATTTCTCCCCTTTATGTCCATAGCTCTCCTCCCCTATAAGTCAATTACATTAAATGGATAATGTCACGTTTCACATGGGTGGCACTTTAAAGCCTTTGCCCCTAACTTCTGCTGCATCTAAGATTGTTATAAAGGCTCTGTTATCTATTTCAAGTATTTTTCCCTTTACCTTTTCAAGCTGATTTAAGGTTACTATACAGTATATAACCTTTTTTTCGTTGTTTGTATATGCACCTTCTCCATAAAGATATGTTATACCTCTGTGGATATCGTTTATTATATAATCTGAAACCTCTTTTACTCTGTCTGTTACTATCAAAAGCATTTTTTCGTTATTTATTCCCTTTAATGTTTTATCAAGCATCTTTGATGAAACATACATAGATATTAAGGTGTAGAGGGCAGTTTGAATTGAGCTTAATAAACTTCCAAGCATAACCACAAAAATATTTATTCCAAAGGATAGAGTTGATATATTTATACCTAATCTTTTCTTTGTGGCAACAGCAATTATATCTGTGCCTCCCATTGAACCTTTGTTTTTTAGTGCAATTCCTACACCAAGTCCATTTAATACCCCTCCATAAATACAGGATAACAAAATATCGTTAATGTGTATATATTCTCTTATTCCTTTTGTTAGCGTTAAGAATAAAGATAAAAATGCCACTCCTAAGATACTTAATACTGCAAACTCCTTGTCTACTTCCTTTTTGCCATAAAGAAAAATTGGAATATTAAGAAGAAGTACAAAAACTCCAGAAGGAACCTTTGTTATATATTGTAGTAATATTGCTATACCTGATACTCCACCACTTAAAAGTTTGTGGGGAATAATAAAGGCATTAATTGCTACTGCTGATATTAAACATCCTAATGCTATAAAAAAAAATCTTTTTAATGTAAGTTTCAACTCCATCTTTCCATCTCCCAAACCTTTTTTTAAATATTCTATGCAATAGATTATAACATTTAGTTCTTTTGAGGTGTACAAATTTAAAAATATTTTATAAATAATTAAATAATGCTTGTGTTATATTAAATAGTGTGTTATAGTTAATGTATATTCAAAAGTCAATATAATTTCCTCTAAGGAAAGTATCTTGAACTCTTTGAATTAAAAATATATTTTCCTTAGGAGGAATAGGTAATGGATAAGAATTTAGTATGTAAAGATTGTGGAAAGAATTTTATTTTCACAGAAGGAGAACAAAATTTCTACAAAGAAAAGGGATTTGAAAACGAACCACAAAGATGCCCAGATTGTAGAAGAGCAAGAAAGTCTGAAAGAATGAATAATAATAGAAGATTTTCAAGATAAATAAATGGAGAGCATATGCTCTCCATTTTTATAATGTCTCTGGATCTTTTTTAAAGTAAACTCTCCTATCTTCCTTTGCATTATCTTTTATATTTTCCTTTACTTCCTCAATTATCTTATCCATTTGTTCAAACATTTCTTGGTCTACAATATAATAGAAAAATAAATCTTCTAAATTTCTTGCTGTATCTAAAATCTTTTTATTTAACTCTAAAAACTTTTCAAATTTACCACTACTAATAACATTTTTAAATTGTTCAAGGTCTATTTCAATCATATTTACAACGTCCTTAATGTCATCAAAAACACCAGCAATCATTGGATATGGCTTTACCCTTTGAAGAAAATACTTATTCTTTGCATTTATATTGTATGCATAGCTTATCTCATATCCTTCTACATCAAATTTTACAAAACATTGTTTACCTAAAAAACAAGTAACCTTTCCTCCCATTTGTTTTAATATCATTTCGTGCATTGTTTCTTTTACATTAATCTCCTTCATACCCTAACCCCCATTCTATTGTAACTTAAATAAGACAAGATATATTGTAGATATAACTATTGATAATAACATCATAGGAAAACCTATCTTTAAGAAATCCTTAAAAGTAATTTTATATCCTTCCTTCTCCATTATACTAACAGTCACTACATTTACGGAAGCCCCAATTAGTGTTCCATTTCCTCCTAAGCAAGCACCAAGTGATAATGCCCACCAAAGAGGCATTATATTCATACCAGATATTGCTCCCATTCCCTTTATAAGAGGTATCATAGTTGCAACAAAAAGGAATATTATCCAAGAAGGCTGATAAAATAGCTGATGCCCATAGTATAATTAGTCCGGTTAATAATAAATTACCTTTCGTTAAACCTACTATTGCTTTAGCCATAATTGAAATAACACCAACTTCTTCTAAAGTTCCTACTATTGTAAATAAAGCTATAAAGAAGAATATAGTTGGCCACTCTATTTCAACTAAAATTTCATCAAGTTCAACGCCACTAATTAATAACAGTAATGTTGCACCAGTTAAAGCAACAATTGAAGATTCATATCCTAATTGTTCGTGCATAAAAAATCCTAAAATAACTAATCCAAGCACAAATAAGCTCTTAATCAATAATAATTTATCTGTTATGGCACTAAACTCATCTAATTTCATAATTCCATTTTTTAAATTTTGTTCTACCTTCAATTCATTTTTATAAATAAACCTCATAGTATAAACAGTCGTAATTAATATAACTAATATCACAGGAGCTAAATTAACTATAAAATCTAAAAAGCCAATTCCTGCTTCAGAACCTATCATAATATTTGGTGGGTCACCTATTAAAGTTGCTGTACCGCCAATATTCGATGATAATACTTCAACCATTATGAATGGAATTGGATTTATTTTTAAAAGCCTTGATATTACAAGAGTTACAGGAATCATTAATAATATTGTCGTAACATTATCTAAAAATGCAGATAATACTGCAGTCATAATGCCAAACACAATTATTATCTTCATCGGATCGCCCTTTGAAAGTTTTGCCATTTTTATAGCAAGATATTCAAATAAACCTGTTCTTTTAATAATAGATACAATAATCATCATCCCAACCAATACCCCAACGGTTGTATAATCAATAAATTCAACTGCATTTTCCTGTGTAATTATTTTAATTACAAGCAATATCATTGCACCTAACATCGCAGCAACTGTCCTATTTATTTTTTCACTAACTATTAGAGCAAATGTTGCTACAAATACGGTTAAAGAAATAATTTGGACTAAATTCATTTTTTCATCTCCTTTTCCTTTGTTATATATTTAACTTCACCTCAAAAGTAAATAAGACCTTGAAAAGCTCAAGGTCATTTCTTCATTAATATATTTTACTTCGGGAATATCTTAAGTTCAACATAAATTACAAAAACATAACTAACTTCAATATTCTTGCCCAAATATCGCCACATATTGCCTATCAACTTTAAATGCTTTTCCATCCCACTTCAACACTGTCTCAATAAAGCCCAATCCATCTGCCCCATACCTTCCTGATACGCCTTGAAATGCGTAAAGCTCTAAAATACCATCTCTTTCAAAATCAATAGGATAAAGTCCTCCAAGTGGTCTTACAAAACCCTCAATCGGCTCCTTAAGTTTACCATTCTTATCATATATTTCAGATAAATATTCTTTCCCCTTATACTGTATATCTAATGTGTACTTATAACCTAAAGTTTTGCTAATAACATCTACCCTATAATTATCCCTATACATTACACTGTACTCATATTCAGCATTAAACCTATCTGAATCAAATATCTTTTTTAAATCACTATTTAAAAAGGAATAAACATAGCTGTATATTGTTCCTCCGCTTCCCCCTGTATCTATTGTAATCAATATCTCTTCTGCCTTATCCTTCGTAAAGCTACCAAGAAAAAGAGTTGGGTTGTATCCTGCATTGTTTTCTAACCTAACCTTTGTAAATCTCTGTGTTTTTCCACATTGAATAATTAAAGTAATGTTATCTACAAAAGGACTTTCATCTCCATAGGGTTTATTTCCTATTAAAAATACATTGTCCTTTATACCGTCTCCATTAACATCTCCCTTTTTAAAATCTATTATCTGTGCATTAAATACCTTTTTATCTTCATCTCTTGTAAAGACTCTAAATTGATTTTTATGTCTCTCAAATTCCTCAAGAGATACAAAAGGGCATATAAAATTATTCATACCTCTACCTCAAAAATTACTTCAGTTTTATAATATGAAAAAATACACCTACTATTGAATGTTGTTTTTTAAAATTCATTTTATTAAATTTACTTAATACAAATTTAATAAAAAATATAGTTTATTTAAAAAATTTATGCTAAAATATCGTTTGCATACTGTATAAGGAGGGAACGTACTTGAAGAAATTAAATTTCAAAAGTTTGAAGCAAAAACTACTACTTACATCCACAGCACTTATTGTAACAATATCTATAGGTGTTTCATTGGTTTCAATGTTTGTATCAAAAAATTCACTAATTAAAACAGTAAATATGACTCTTCCTGAGGTTGCACAGCAGGCTGCTGAATCTGTGGAAAATGCAATTAAAGCAAACCTAATATCCCTTGAAACAATTGCAAGTGATAAAACATTTACTAACGAGATGGTACCACTAAATGAAAAACTAAATATACTTGCAAAGGCTAAGCTACAATACAACTACATTGGTGTAAGTTATGTTGACGCAAAGGGAAATTTAACCGATACAGATGGTAATTCCTTCAGCATTGCTGGACAAGAAAGTTTTGAAAAGGCAATGAAGGGAATAAGCAACATATCTGACCCTATAATTAGTAAAGTTGATGGAAGTATTCTTGTTTTATATACTGTTCCTGTAAAAAATGATAAGGGACAAGTTATAGGCTGTATTAGTGCAGCAAGAGATGGAAATGAGATAAGTAATTATTCAAATGATATAAAGTTTGGAAAGTCTGGACAAGCATTTATTCTTGATAGAACTGGTAATATAATTGCCCACAATAATAGACAACTTGTACTTGATAAATTTAATGCCATTGAAAAAGCAAAACAAGATAAGAGCCTTAAAGAACTTGCAGATATATTTAGAAAGATGATAGCTGGAGAAAAAGGGGCTGGAGAGTATATATATCAAGGTGTTCGTAAATATGTAGGATACGCCCCAATAAAATCAACAAATTGGTCTGTTGGTATTATGATTGAAAAAAAGGAAATATTAAAGGAACTTACAACACTTCAATTAGGAATCGCAGTAACAACAGTTGTGTTTATAATACTTGGTTCTTTCCTTGTTATACTTCTTGCAAAATCAATTACTAAACCAATAGAAACTGCTGTTGAAAAGCTTGAGGTAATTTCACAAGGAAACTTAACCGAAGAAACTCCAAGCGTTCTTTTAGAAAGATCCGATGAAATAGGTAAAATAGCAAAATCAATTGAACATATGAGAAATACACTTCTTAATATTGTAAAAGATATAAAGGAAAGTGCAGATAGCATAGGTAGCCAAACAGATTATCTTTCATCAATTTCTGAAGAGCTACACGCCTCAAGCCAAAACATCGAGGCTGCAACAAACGATGTTGCACAGGGTACAATAAACCAAGCTCAAGATTTATCAGATATTACTAATATAATCTTTGAGTTTAGTACTCAACTTGAAGGAATAGTAGAATTAATAAAGGATGTATATATTAGCACAAACAATGTAAAACAAATGGCAGATAGTAGTAACAGCGATATGGAATATGCTATTCAATCTATTGAAGGCGTAAATGAATCCTTTAATAAACTAACTGAAAAGATACAGAAAGTTGGGGCTAATGTTTCAAAGATAAATGAAATTACAACTTTAATAAACAACATAGCTGAACAGACTAACCTACTTGCCTTAAATGCTGCAATCGAAGCTGCTCGTGCTGGAGAAGCAGGTCGTGGTTTCTCTGTTGTTGCAGATGAAATAAGAAAGCTTGCCGAACAGAGTAAAAACTCCTCTTCAAATATTGCAAGCCTTGTTTATGATGTATATAATGAAACAAATGCTATGGTTAATACAACAGATGTGATGAAGAAGGAACTTGAAAATCAAATGGATAAGATATATACCGCACTACAGTCATTTAAATCAATTACAACTTCTGTTGATGAAATAGCACCTAAAATAGTTACAACAACTAATTCAATCGAAGAATTAAACAAGAGTAAGGACAGCATAATAAATAAGATTGAATCTGCCTCAGCTGTTGCCGAAGAAGTTTCAGCATCTTCTGAAGAAATTGCAGCTTCAACTCAAGAAATGAGCAGATCTTCAGAGACACTTGCAGAATCTGTTCAACTTCTAAACAATATGAGCCAAAATATGAATGAACTTGTAGGAAAGTTTAGGGTATAAAAATTTTAAGAGCCCCAGTAATAAATTTCATACTGGGGTTCTTTTAAATTATTTTATCTACGTAACTTTGTAGTTTATCAATATCTTTTATTATAATTCTCTTATTTTTAATATCAATTATTCCTTCACTTATAAATCTATTAAGACATCTTGTAATAGTTATTCTTGAACATCCAACATTATTTGCTAACTCTTGATGTGTATAGGACACACTAATAAAAACTTCTTCATCGGGATTTTTTTCTGAACAAGAAGCTAACCTTAATAATGTGTCAGCAATTTTTCCAATTGAATCATTAAAAATAGCAGATGTTAATTGGAGCATTACAATACGAAATTTTCTGGTTATGCTATGTATAAAATATCTATAAATTTCGGGTTCATTTTCTAATACTGTCTCTAAAATATCTCTTTTTACTAATGCAATTTTAGACTTCTCTTTAGCTTTTAATATTGTAACGCATCTACCTCCACAAAAATAAGACATTTCCCCATATATTTCTCCTGGTCTTAAGACATATAGTAATTTTTCATTTCCCATTGAACTTATAATTTCAACCGATAAAATTCCCTCAACTACTATAACTACATATTCTCCACTTTCTATATCTATAATTTCGTTTTTATTATAACTCTTTATGATTCCTTCTTTACTTAATTTCAAAAAGAGTTGCCTCATCTTATCTTGTCTTTTTTGTTCGAACCAATCAAAATACATATTCACCACCCCAACAAATTATTTAATTTAATTATATTAAATTAAAAGAAAAATTTATATATAAAAAAAGAGCTATTTAAGCTCTTTTAAAAAATTTTTCCAACTTCCATATTCGATATAAATGGCATTTTTTAAAAAATCAATATCATTATCTACGTTATAAATATAAGCAAAAGCATAATCTATTTTATTTTCTTCAAAATTTTCAACAACTATTACCTTTCTTATATATTCATTATTTATATTGCCTTCACCAAAATATTGTTCCAACAAATCTAATTCTTTTAATACATTATCAAAATCATTTATTTCAATTAGTTCACCATAAACATAATCATCCCCATCTATCATTGCAGGATAACCCTTATTTTTAAGATGATATAACTTACCCTTTGTTTTTGCATTCTTTTTACTTATCACTTTTCCTTCTAAATATTTTTTGTAATTATACATGCCCTCCATTAGGCTGCCATATACAAATAATTTTGTTATATGACCATATTCTGTTAACATATTGTCCCCTCAGAATTCTTTTTATCATCTTTATTATTTATGGCAGCCTTTATAGCTAACATTAATGCCTTAGAAATCATATCTAAATTCATATAAGGTGTATTAGCTCTTGTTATAACCTGTTCTGGCAAAAATGGAACGTGTATAAATCCTCCTCTTATATGAGGATATTTTTTATTTATTATATACATTAGACCATACATTATATGGTTACACACATAGGTTCCAGCTGTATTTGAAATAGATGCGGGTATATTTGCTCTCCTTATTTCTTCAACCATTGCTTTTATAGGGAGATTTGAAAAATAAGCATTTTCTCCGTCCTCAAATATTTTTTCATCAATAGGTTTATTCCCCTCATTATCTGGTATCCTTGCATCATCTACATTTATAGCAACTCTTTCGATACTTATATCATATCTTCCTCCTGCCTGCCCAACACATATCACTATATCTGGTTGATGTAGTTCAATAAGTTTTTCCAGTTCAATAATTGATTTTTTAAAAACTACAGGAATAGCTGCTTTTATTACTTCAGCACCATCAATGTTATCTTCTAACATCTTAACTGCTTCATAGGATGGATTAATAACATCTCCTCCAAAAGGTTCAAATCCTGTAATAAGAACTTTCATATAATCACCTCATATCGAAATTAATATTAAAATGCCCATACATACATTAATATAATATGAATTATTAGCATAGTAATTGCAACCGGTACTTGATACTTAATAACACCATACTTTTTATCTTTAATCTCAAGAATTGCTGTTGGAACAATGTTAAAGTTTGCTGCCATTGGCGTCATTAATGTTCCACAATATCCTGCTGTAAGTCCTAACATTGAAGCAATAACTGGATTTGCACCTTGAGCAATTACGAAAGGTACACCTATACCAGCAGTTATAACTGCAAAAGCTGCAAAAGCATTTCCCATTATCATTGTAAATAAAGCCATTCCTACACAATATGCAATAACTCCAACTAAAATATTTCCTTGTGGTACAAATCCTTTAATACCATCTGCAATTACAGTTCCAACTCCAGCTGCTGTAAACACTGATCCAAGAGCTGCTAATATTTGTGGTAACATACTAACTGGTCCAACAAGTTCTAATAATCTTCTTGAATCCTCTGCCACTTCTTTAGTACTACCTTTTGTTATAATCATAGCCATTATGAGTGCTACCAATGCTGCAATACCTAATGCAACTAATGATCCTAATTGTTTTGTCCAATATTGAGCAACTATAAATGCTATTATTGCTAAAGCTAAGGCAGGTATAAAAATCTTGTTTCCAATTTTATTTGCCATTTCAGCCTTAAATTCTTTACTTGATTCATTAAATTTATTATACTTAACTAATTTTAGAGCTGATAAAACAGCAAGTAAAACTATCAAATATCCTACCACTGTATCGTCAATCTTAATATTTTTATTTCCCCACAACATTCCTATTCTACTAAATGAAAATATTACTCCTAAAATACCCCAAAATAGTGCTGTTGGAACTCTTGATGGATGGCTTTTATCCTTCAGTGTTACATAAACTGAATAAAATGCTATGATACCACAAAATACATATAGTAATTCAGTTAAAGTATCTTTTAACATATTCATCCCCCCAATTTATACATTTTTAGTTATATCATTTTTTATTCTCATTTTTGAACTATATTTCATATCGAACTTCTTATCATAATATAAAAATTGAAGAGTACCTACTACCATTATTATTAATGCAATAGGTAATGCTGCCTTTGCTGCATCAATTGCTTCTATCTTGTAACCTAATTCCTTCATAACCCCAACTACCAAAAGTACACCACCAGATGCAACAAAAAAGTTTTGTCCAAAGAAATTACCATAGTTTTCAACAGCTCCAGCAAGACCTTTTATTGTTTCTTTATCTTCGTCCTGCATTTCACCATAACGACTTTCACCTGCACCCTGTGCCATTGGAAGTATTAAAGGTCTAATAAATTGAACGTGCCCTCCTATTCTTAATCCAAACATAGCTGATAATGTTCTAATAATTAAGTAAAGTGATGTTAATCTTCCTACTGTAGCTGACTTTATCTTACTTATCAAATATGCTGCCCTCTCCCTCAATCCATATCTTTCTAATAAACCTATTACAGGTAGAGTAATTATAAATATTGACATATAACGATTTGTAACAAAGGCACTACCTAAAGTCTTCATAATTTCATTAAATGACATTCCTGCAACAAGTCCAGTTATAATTCCTGCAAAGACAACTACAGCAATAGTGTCTAATTTTAGAATAAAACCAATGATGATAATTAAAATACCAATAAGTTTAACCATAAACAAACCCCCTTATAATTTTTTTATTATTTTGAAAATAGCATAAATAAAAAATAAATTCTGTAGCAACGGCTACAAAATTTATTTTTGTATATAAGAAAAAAAATATTAAATATTACACCTTACATTTTATATATCATAGTTATATATTAATAACTCATCCAATTCCGTTTAGATTTATTTAAACTTTAGTATTTTTAATGGATTTCAGGTTAATAACTAAAAAGCCTACCCCCATTCTCCTTAAGCCAGTTCTTTTTCTCCTCAAAATCAGGCATAATTTCTTTAACCAACTCCCAAAACTTTTTAGAATGGTTATGGTGCTTAAGGTGGCAAAGTTCGTGTACTACAACATAATCAAGTACATCAAGTGGTACCATTATAAGCCTCCAGTTAAGGTTTATATTACCCTTGCTTGAGCAGCTTCCCCATATAGTTTTTTGCTCTTTTATTACTACTCTATTAGGAATAAGGTTATATTTTTGGCTAAAAAACTTAACCCTTTGTTTAAGCACTACTTTAGCCTCTTCCGTTAACCATTTTATAATCTCTTTTCTTAACATTTGTTCTGTGAAAAAACTCGCTTTTGCCTTTGGTAATTTAATATATAGTTTATTATCTTCCTTATAAATCTTTAACTTATCCACATTATCCTCAGAGATAAATAGGATAAGTTTTGTTCCAAGATAATCTATCTGACCTCCTTTTTTATATTCTATACTCCCTACCTCATTTTTTATCCTTTCTATTTCCTTCAGTTTTTGTACAATCCATTCTGCTTTGTCTTGTACAAGATTGAAGATGTATCTATCATCTGCATATATAGGGGAGGTTACAACTACCTCCCCCTCTCTTGTTATTCTAATTGTTATTGTCTTTTTCTTCTTTTTTATCATCTTATATTCATATACTTCTCCATTGTATATAAACTGTGGCATCTTTAATTCCTTTCTATATGTATTTTTCATAATTTATATATTCTACATTTTATCATATTTCCCTTTTTAAATTATTTTTCCTAATATTAATTACAGTTAGTATATCTATTTCATCTACTCATATAACAAGCATTTTTCACATCTCAAGATGTTTTACCTATTTTGCTCATTTTTCTATAAGATACTTATTTTAAAAGGCTGTTACACATTGCATTTATCTTATTCTAATCCCTTTTGTTACTTCAACATCAAATAATAATATTTACTTATATACATAAACATAAAAACAGCCTTTTGTAAGGCTCAGATTGTTGACAAACATGTTTGTTAGCTAAAATATGAAAAAGCCCCATGAAAGGATTTTATTTGGCTCTTTCATGAGCTTTAGCAATTATTGCTTTTTGACTTTGAAAAAGGCCGTAATTTGGCACAGGAAGTGCCGAGCCGAGCGGCCATCAGGACGATGGCATCGCGAGGGTAGGACTTTTTCAAACAAAGAAAAGCTTAGAATTGCTTAGCGAAATGAATCGATGCCCAAGAAATC